>DATCRE010000098.1:0-14061 GCA_036569145.1 Cyclobacteriaceae bacterium | reverse complement strand
TACCAATATAACAACATACTTACTTATATAACCGTTTACAAACGATTATCATTGATTATTCAGTATATATATACCTACAATCCTAAATTTCATGTTGGCAAGAGTGTTTCGTTGGAGAAGAACTCCAACAAAGGCATAGGCAATGGGAGTATTTGATTCCCGGTCGACAATTTTTCCTCTTACAAGTCTGAGTCATCGACTGGGCCTTTTCTCACCTTGCGATGGGAGTGAAGCAGCACAAAGAAGGCAGGTAATATGTCCGTCTAGTCATAGCTATGAGCGCTTCGCTCAGACCAAAGATTGATTAAAAGGGTTACCCGTAAAAAGACTACGTAGTGTAAGCCCTTTCAAGCGTGCACCAGCTTTAGTACAATAAAACGAATTGTGGACTGAGTCATTTCTAAATTGTGTTGACTAAGAAACGCAGTAGAAGAGTTTAGCAGACTCTGAGCAATTGTTACTGCCCCGATCAACGGACATCTGATGACTACTTCACCACACGTGTAACGTTAAAATAATTCCGGCCTGTAAGGTGGATAACATACACTCCTGGCGGAAGTTGACCGCTTGGGATAAAGATTGTGTCCTGGGCGTCATTTGATAACTTAATCAAACTCCTACCACCGATGTCATAAATACTAACGGTTGATACGACTCTAAGTCCCCGTTTCGACGTCAGGATCATCTGGTCATGCGTCTGCGTTATTGATAGATCGTCTTCAGACTCATCTTCGATTTCAAGAACAAGAAGAGTGTATTGAATACATTCCGACTGAGCAGTGCAGCCATCCAATGTTACAATCACGTTATAGTCGCCGGAGGCCGTCGGTGTAATAGTTTGTATGTTAAATTCGAAGTCGTCGCCCTGGCAATTTGTCCACCGGTATTCAGCGAGCTCAGGCAAAGCTTTCAGTTCGTTTCCAAGTATTTCAATAGCGGCTTCAACCGACTTAACATTAAGTTGTAGCGAGACAAGACTATCGCAACCGGTGACGCTTTGGAGAGTATCTGTATACGTTCCTTCTTCGCCGTACGATTTATCACGGAAGGCATAAAATTCACCCTCGCAGATGGTGGCTGTGAACTCAGTCAAAATTTTGGGCCTGACAGTGAGCTGGAGTGAGACGATGCTATCGCATCCATGTATGGTCGTCAGGGTGTGCTCAAAAACACCTGTCGAATTATAGACTTGATCACCTACCAAATAAGTTTCGCCGTGACAGATCGTTGCAAATAGCTCGGTTTTCGGTTCCTGTGGTAGTACTGTCAACGTCAGCGCGACGATGCTATCACAGCCGTGAATATTAGTCAATGTATCACCAAATATTCCTGTCGTGTTGTAAATCTTATTCCTGAACGAATATGTTTCACCACTGCAAATTGTTGCAGAGAATTGAGCGAGAGATTGCGGTCTGACAGTAAGCTGCAAGGTCACTACACTGTCACATCCCATAACCCGTTTGATGGTATCTGTATAAGTACCTGATGTGCTGTAAGTCTTGTTGCCGAGTGTAAATTTCTCACCAGCACAGATCGTTGCAGAAGCATTTGCTGCGATCGGCTGGCAGGAAGAAACCTGTATGCGTGCTAAATACCCCACCGTATAATCGTATCGAAACCGAAGGCTACCGAAATCTGCGTAGTCGAAGACCCCATTCCCGACCCAGCCTGTGACGTAAACATTTTCATACCGGTCAAGAGCAATCTGTTTAACACTTTGTGTGACCGCAGTTGCAGTTTGTTCCCATAAGAAATTTCCAGTGGCGTCGTATGCACGAAAATAATATGGCCTGCTGACCCCCACTTCTCTCGTAGAAGTAATTACGTTCCCTGTGTCGCTGATCTTTACCAACAATCTATCAATATAATACGACTTATCCATGAATTTTCCCCATTCAAATTGGTTTGTTGAAATATTGTATTGAACAATATATCCTTCACCATAGTGATCAGTGTCGTTAGGATTGCTGGCTTCAACTGATATGCCCCCGAATTGTAGCCGCCCCTCCCCCGAGCGGAATAGTCCCAGAAAGCAGATTTTGCCATTATTGTAATCGAAAGAAGATACTGGTGTAGGAAGCACGATCGATACAATACTGGAAAACGTTTTAGTGATCGGGTCCAGCTTCGAGATGACGAAGTTTTCGTTGCTCATTCCTCTAACCAGGAAATCCTTACCGAGGGCTGAGAGACGTGGAAAGGTTGTATTGATCTCATAGATATATTCCCACGGGTTTTTGGCTTTGAATTCAAACTTTGTCGACCTGTCATAGCACCGAAGAGTATCTGGTGCACGAGTGTTTCTGAAATTCTGCCATTGGTTTGATGTAGCAAAGCCTTGATGAAGCATTCCCTCGACGAGTATCTGGCCATCCTCGTTGACAGCATGCTCTCCGTATATGAATCGTGCCCAATCAACAGTTCCATCCGGCCGATACTTGCACAAAAATGCCTCCGAAGGACCAAAGTTGGTCGTGACCGGCAATGATAACTTCTCCGAAGTAGTAAAGAATATTTCCCTGTTAAGACTGCCCCGTATATAAATGTTCCCGTCCTTGTCGAGAGACAGTCGTGATAAGTCGGACGAAGCTGCACGAAATCCGTAAATGTCATCCGACCAGACAACATTGCCTGATCGGTCGAACTTCGCTACGAAGAAATTGTTGTATATATAGTCCGGGCCATTGTAGGTCTTGTCACCCAGGATAAGCTTGCTGTAGTATGACCCGATCATATAGGTATTTCCCAGTCTATCGGTTTTTGAGTCGATAACCTCTGCTATCTGTTCATTCTCGCCAATACCGATCTTGGTTAGGTCACTAAAGTCTTGCCCATGTAATAGGATTGAACTTAGAAAGACACTGCCAAACAATACGGCACTAATACAAAACATTTTTTTGAAAGAATGTAACATTAATTATAAACTCTTTAAAAGTGAGGATCAATTCACTACAAAACCGTATATACTTTTTACCATCCTCATAATCTAACCTCAGTACATACTTTCCAGACCTGAACGGTTTAAGATCAAAGTATAGTGTATATTGATTGTCACCACTCTTTTGTAGCTGTCTGATCAATATACGGGATACGCACTTCCAAGGAAATGCCCTGTATACCTTCGAATACAGAGGGCTGGAGATAAATAGATCTCCCCGTCTAAAATGACTTAAACGAGAGACTAACTGGAGAAAGAGAAAAACACTTGCTAATTCTACCACCGGTCGATTTCTTTGGATAGGTCATGCCTGTATAGTTACTACCAATTTCATAAATATCGCAAATGCCTCGGGTAGACTGTCTGATGTAACTCTTCAAACCTTCATAGTCAGAAAAGGTTTCAACATCATATACACTATAAGCCGCTGGCTCGCCAAACGAAGGCAGAGAAAATTCACCGAGCGCTGAGGGAATTTCTAGTGTTGGTATGACCTGTGCCATAGCTTCTGGTAGTACATAAAACCACACTGCCGGCTCGTTTTCATAAGTTGCAATGAAATAGTCAAAGTCACCGTTAGCGGAATAAGTGAGTTTACCGTCACTATAGTTGAAAGTAACATTATTCGTTATTTGATCAAAGCTATAGAACTCTTTGGAGCTTACATGTTGATAGTAATAGTCTTCCGTAGTGTAAAAGAAGAACGAATGATACTTAGGGAAGGCAGAGTCGGGATAATAGAAATCATACGACAAACCTGAATCCTTAATGAATGCATCCATCGGGTATATTTCGTCAAAACTATACAGGGTAGGTGTTGCATACAATTTTATAAAGGAAAATAAACTTCCTTCCGGTAAGGTAATAGTAGATTTTGTCATTGGCGTAGTTACAAGGCTTAGATTAATATTATTTGCCCCCGCTACAATACTCGGATATATGTGATAGGAGATCGGATGATCTTCGTTCAATTCATATCTGATCGCTAATACTTTACTTGGGCTCTTCATAATCTTCATATCTGAAGAAGTTACGTTCGCCGTTACTCTGTGCGTAACTTCGCCATTTGTAATCAATGTATATCCACCATTCTTTGACGCTTTTGAATAATTAAGTGTAGCGGTGCCCGCATACACGTCAGTCGTATAACGTTTCCCAAGTACCCAGGATTTATTGCGTTCTATCTTTGAAAAGGTATATATCTCGGTATTTCCAATAGTGTCAGTTTCAATTACAGCTTCTGTCAAAAAGAAATCAGTTCCGCTAAAGTCTCCATTTTTCAGCGCAATAGCGCCATCACCATTCTTATACTCCACCGATGTAATCAGTTTCCCGTTTTCATCAGAAAGGAATATGAACCCCCTCTGGCTTTCAGTCAACTGATCGGACGCTATATTTATAGTCACCAATACGTTTTTGACTGTAACAGAAATCACTTTCTCGGTCACATTGCCAGATTTGTCAGTAACTACTGCTTTTATTGTGTGTGTGCCATCCGTCACTGTCTTGGAATCCCATGATAAGTCAAATGGGCCTGCCGTCATAGAGGACGTTAAGGTGCCATCAATATATATATCAATTTTCTCTATTCCATCATTATCAGTTGCATTTACAGAAAATGAGACAGTACTCCACACATCGCCACCATCTCTTAAATTGGTGAAATATACTTTTGGAGCTAATGTGTCCTTCGCCAGCTCATCATCCTCATCACTGTTACAGGAACTTAAAAAGACACTACCAAGCAATACGGCACTAAGACAAAACATTTTTCTGAATGAATGTAACATTAATTATTAAAGTTTAATTGATAAAAAAAATCCGAGTTATAGAGCGATTTAGGTGCTTAAAGTCGTCAAATACGCCGGTAAATCAATTCACCACAAACCGTATATACTTCTTACCCTGCTCATAATCTAACCGCAGCACATACGTGCCTGACGTCAGCGGTTTAAGATCAAAGTACAGGGTATATTTATTATCACCACTCTTCTGAACCTACCTGATCAATATACCGGAAGGGGCATGCCATATACTGACTGTGATCGGCATTTCTTCCGTAAGTTCTATACCTACATGAAACGCACCATTGTTAGGGTTCGGATATAGTCTGAACTGCTTGACATACTCTTCATATCCCAGACGTCCACATTCGGAAGATGAACCTTCATCGGGCACCAGAATGGATTTCGTCATCTGGTCAAAGCATTCACCGAGGTGCGCTGCGAGGCTCATTTCATAAATACCTGCATCCTTGAACTGTCCATAGAACAGGTCGCCTTGATCCTGTAATAAGGTCATCTCGGTTGGGTAATTCCATTCAACTTTTTCTGGCAATGGCCATGGTATAAAAAAAACCTGGTTACGCGAAACACCACCTGTTACCGTGACTGGGTTAGCTTTTCCTATCTCATCGAGATGTTGTGCGTTGCAAGAAATTGAAATGACAAATAAAGCAACAAAACTAACGTGGTAAAGTATCTTCATACACAATTTACAAATGAGTAATCAACGTAAAAAAGCCAAGCTTACATTTTGCTCGATCATTGATCCAAGTATACGCGGAATGCATTGATATTTTTATCAAAACCACCTTGATATACTACAGTATACTATCAGCGGTATATTTTTATCATGGCCATTTGAATGCAGGCTATTTTCGCAATTAATTCATATCGCGCGCACGCGGTATTTCTAATTCATCCAATAATATTACATATACTTTGCATTTAGAATCCTCTTTATTGATTATATTCAATTTGGTTGTTTACTATAAGCAAAGATGGGAAGGATGATATTCAGTTAAATAAAAACTTTGTGAATGGCACAGTTTTATTTGTAGGCCGTTAAACTACACAACCTGGAAAGGTATATTAACAATCTCTTCGTTTTAACCTGGCATAGATGGCACCCACACCAATACCATCAACATGCACCAGAAATCCCAGCGTTTGTCTCCGCTGTAATAGAAGCAAGCACTGTAATCGTAATAACCTTCGGAGTATTACACAGGCTTTAACCGCGTTTTGATATATATATGGTCTATATTCGACCCAATACCTTTACTGGACTGAATTGATGATGAAATATCCTGAAGGGAAAACTTATGGTTCAATTCAGCCAGTATGTAGAGCAAATTATCTAGAAGAATTAACAAGAACTCGGATTAAAACTTTACAGGTTTGGATAACAGGAATTGAAGAAGGAGACCTTTGTTCTGGATCTGTAAGGATGAAGGAACAAAAGACATTGCCAGCCGACAATCGAGCAGACCGTTTTTCAATCCGCACAATAATCGCATCTAGTGAGATTAACAGTTAGTGTTTTTTTAGGGACACGGCCGATCATCATCCACTACTCTTTGTACTTCTGCTTTGTCCAAAGCAGTACAAGTCCGTTCTTTGCATTTTGTCCAAATAGACTTGCGGGCACCGGGAAGAATCCATTAACCGAAATATCATAAATTTCTTCGGGGGCAATGTTGTACAACGTTGCTTTGGAAATTGTCATGGAGACTGCTAGTCCGTCTATGACAAGAACAGGATCCTTACCGCGATATAATTTTCTCGCCTCCTTCAACCAAGTTTTTACATCCTCTGAATCCATTTTTTCAATTGTCATTATGTGAATGGAACCACGACCAGGCACGTAGTTACATTTCTTTGTTTTGGAATAGCGAATGCTCCTGATTTTTCCTGGTGGTATTTTCTTAAGATAAGCGTTTATTTTTGCTGTGTCGGTGAAATATTGCCTATCAATATAGTATGCCTTTACAGAATCTACAGGAATATTGTCATCACATAATTTTAGCCATCTATCAATAAATGCTTTGTTTATTCCTTGTCCAAAGGATGTGGAAAAGTAGAGAAGAAAAAATACAGTAAGTATTTGTCGCATGCTCTTATTGATAATGTCTGGCTATAGAAACGTATGCGTTTAATATCTATATCTTTCCATTCTTTACATTCGCCTCAGTGTTGGACTTATAAAAAGTATTAACCTTTGATCTAATACTAAACCCGCAATTTTTCATACACGGTGTTGTAAGCCTCATTCTATTCCTCGATCAATAATACTCATAGTTGCCGTACTGGAAGGCTTGTGCCCTCCGCAAATAAAAAATGTCCGTGATAAGGCTGCTAAGTTCATCAACTATCTTATCGAGTTTTCTAATTCGTTCAATTTTCTCATTTCCAAGAGTTTCAAAATCTATTGTGCTTTCGTCTCTAATCAGTTGTCGGAGCGATTTTATATACAATTCCTTTTGCTTTGTAATGTCATAGGTCTTTTCAAAATCGTTACTATTTTTTGGATAGAGATAAATTGAATATTCTGCGTAGCCTAAAATTCGCAGTTGTTGATGACCAAAAAAAGTTCCTCCATATTGAAAGTGGCTAAAAAGAGAGTTCAGATTGGAGAAAATATTTATCAACTTTTTCCTTTGTGCCTTAAATTTTGTTATTCCGTTCTTCTGTTTTAAAAAGTATGCATATAAAACGTAATACACATCCTGACCTTGCTCGCTGTCGAAGTCACCCTTATCGACATGGGCGTGATATAGGAAGTCTGGATTGTATACTAAATCCTGATAAAGCTCGGGATGTTCATCCACTATTCGATTGAAGCTTTCTTTACTGAATTTTAAAGTATCTCCTGTTTCGGTCGGGATTAAAAGAGTTTCACTTATTGTATAATACTTTGAATTGCCTCTCTTTTTGGTTACTGAAGCCTTCTCACCCGTGTCTAAGTCAGCAAACCATTCATAGCTTTCAATATTTAGATATTCCTGTGGAACGGCTTTCAAAACAACTCCATCTTTTTCAGTTGGTCTGTATGCCCATTTTTTAGTTTTAATAAATTGTCCGCTGACTAATGCGTCAGGAAAAATAAATTCAAGAGTGTCAACTTGAAGTCCACTCCACTTGTATTTATAAAGCCCCACCTGTCCAGGGTGTCCATATAGTACTCCACGAATTATTCCTTCTTCTGCTGAAAATGTCGGATTAATGAACTCATAGGCTTCGGTAAACCCTCCTTTGTCAGTTTTTTTTAAATAAACATCATAAAAATCCCGTCTGCAACAACCGGATGGAGGATACCAATGAACTAGAAAGTCTTTACGTCCATCACCGTTGACATCAAATATAGTGTCACTAGGATAAGGCATTACACCTACCTCTGTTTCAATCTGCTTTACTGTCTCGTTGTCATCTATTTGGAATAGATCAAGGTAAGTTGCCCAAGGAACGTGTCTGCGTAATAGAAAATACTTTTGATTGTTTTCGAAAAGTCTGCCGATTACAATTTCAATTCTGATTTTGTAGGAACTGTCGTCAGGTTGAATTTCGTATTCCTTTTTAAAATTGTCAGTTTTGAACTCTGTCTGCGCAACTTTGAAAGCGTCTTTTAATGCAATGTCAAGTCTTAAACTGTCAATTCTTTCTTCTTCGAGTATTTGTTTTTGCTTTTCTTCTTTTGTCAGTTGTTTTGCTGTATCGATTCTTTGGATAGTATCATTGTTAGCATGGGTGTTTTTGTCTTGGTTTGCAGTTTGTCCACAAGCCAAAAGAAAAGTCATGAATACCGATGTCAATATGTTCGTTGTCGTCTTCATACGGTTACCACTAATGGTTTCGGGCTTTGCGTTGGGCTTTTGAAACCGAAAACTGTCTGCCAGCACCAAAGTTTATTATTGTTCAAATGTCTCTATTCGCACTGTCCGCCCACTAACGCAAAACCCGTGTTACCCAGCAGTTATTTCTTCTTTCGTACAAGTAAAACTGTTAGCACCAGATTAAGTGTTATTGAAATGATTAACCAAATTGGGATTTCGTTTTCTGGCTGTTTATTTGTCAAAAATTCAGTCGTTGGAGCAGAAGTCAATGTGTCTGATTTTACTAAAGTTTTGGTGTCCGCTTTCATCATTGAGTCGGCTGGGAAAACCAAGTCCATATAAGGAATAGAAATATCTTTTAGTTGAAATAAAGTTGTCTTGTCAGGCTGAATAATTTTTACAGCGATAAAATTATTTAAAGTAAAGGAAGCCGTTAATTCGTTTTCAATTGCGTCAAGGTCTGCAATTGTCTCTTTGGTTTCAATAACAACGGTGTCAGACACTATAGATAAAGAATATTTGAATTTATATAGTTTCGGGCTTTTAGTTTCTTTCTGTAAATGGCTGAAAATTGCATTTTGCCAAGTCTATTTTTTCAGAGCCAAATAATTCTTCGTATTGCTTTGGGTGTAAATACTTATAACTGCCCGATTTATTTAAAACGTCAGCTCTTGTCCATGGTCCTTGAATATATTCCGTTTGAACGTATATGTAATACCATGCCCAGTCAGACGCAAAGCTATTTTGTCCTATGGTCAGGAATAATATCATTGTCAGTATTCGTTTCATTATATAATTGCTGGTAACGTTTTTGGGCTTTGCGCTCGGGCGGGTTTCGGAGCACAAAGTTTCAAATTATTACTAAAGTTCAGTAGAAGTACAAAGCTTCAAGTTTGCACGTCAGCCCCGCCTGACGCAAAACCCGTGTTATAGGCAGCTTTTCTCATTTCAATTTAATGTTTGTAGTGTCAGTAACTACTCTCAAGTTTTTAATTATTTCATCGTCTGTTTGTCCACCATTATGAATTTTAATTGTCTGAATTTGTTGAACATTGAATTCCTTGTCGTGTAGTTTCGCTAACGAACAATCCAACTTGTGTTCAAGAGTGTCGCCTTGTTTAAATAACTCGCCCAAATTGTAACGACCACAGTCTAAAACAGATGTTGAGTGAGAAGTAAAAATGAAATTTTGTTTGCCGTCTTTGAAATTAAAGATATTGTAACTGTCATTACATTCGCCAATCCACATCATACTTGAAGTACAAACAATCTCTTTTATTCCGTCTCCGTTTAGGTCTTTGATGTCTGATGGTTCAAAGTCGCCTATTTGTCCAGACCAAACAATATTTATTGAGTCAGAACACGAAAACAAGATAAGCAAATTGTCTGCTGTCCCTGAAGACATACCTGCATTACCACCAATTAGAACTAATCTGCTTTTTGTCTTAGGATTTATTAAATAGTCTTCGGTCGTAAAGAAGTCCGCAGTATCTACTTCAGATAGGTTCCAAATTTGTTCGTTGTCGTGTTTGTCAATAATCGATTTTGCAATTTTATAAATCACTTTTTTATCAGTTAGCGAATTGCAATCAAATTGCTGCCTCTTGATTGTCTTGTCTGCAACATTGTTACAAGCAAAAAGTCCAAGTGTCAAAACGATAGTTACTATGTTAGCGTGTCGTTTCATAAAGTTGCCTATAACATATATATACACCAATACAAGAGAGATATATACTTACAATACTAAATTTCATATTAGTTAGGGTATTTCGTTGGAAAAATCTAAGGCAGGAACACAATAGCATAAACAGTTCGTTCGTGCCATTTTAGTACCAATTTTTCTTGTCAGTCAAAATGGATTCAAGTCTGTTTTGTCCTTCGATTTGTCAGTCTGCCAAATTTCATGTTAGGAGTAAAAGGCCAAGTCGCTGTCATGCAGCAACCATCTAAGCATAAATAGATTTTTCCAACAATCTTGTCTTTGTTATAAAATCGCAAGATGTATTCAGCTTCTCTAAGCGACCAGGTTGTTTCGCTCCAGCCAAAATTTGCAGAGTCATTGAAAAAGTCGATTACTTCTAAATTTAGGTCCATCTTTAAAGTCTTTGAGGTCAAAGTCCCAATGATTAGCTTGTTCTCAAACAGTTTTATTTTGTCAACGTCTTGTCCTGGCAATTTATATCTGTCTTCTCCGATATGTCCTCACCAAAATAAAAGCTGATAGTCGAATCACCGTGGTTTATTCCGTATCCTTTAAATTTACCGGTCGTTGAGTAGTGTCTTAATGTATCCAGCTTGTTAAGTGAAATAGTATCACCGTTCGTTATTAAAACGACTTCGCTCTGCCCGTAACAGTTCCCGTATTGGATCAAAAGCATGACTAAGAGGGCAAGGATATATTTCATAAAAATGTTATGTGTGGTTTTCTTTTTTTCTATACCTTTTTAAAATATAATTCAAAATTTCGCTTGCCCTGCTTGCGTTAGAAAATTCTTGAATATTTATTGATTGTCCATTATTCATTTTAAGAGACAATATTATACGAGTTGATTTCCCCAATCTTTTTACGGTATATTTAAAACAATCAATTTCTGCAAACTTTATTCCTTCTTTTGATTTTTTCCAAATTGAATTATTTTCAACCATAATCAATCCTTTATTCAAATCAAAAATCACCCGGTTATCAAGAACATCTGTAGTTATAATAATTATTATTGAAATAACCAGAAATAGAAGACAAACTGGCCAGATAAATAAGGCTGAGATAAAATTACCTTTTGTTCCTATTAAGCAAATTAGGTAAGGAGATAAAATAAGTATTGATATTATTGATACCCCAACAAAGGTTTTCTTTTGAGGAGTTATTTCAATTGAGTTTTTAGTTACATTCATTCTATCATTAAAATCAATTTTTAACGAATTTATCAAATCAATTAGCAATAATTCATCCCGTGTAAACCTTTTCATTATATTACTACATTATAGTAGGAAGTATTAATTTAATCACACATTGTTACCGCCTGTGCGCTTTCCACCGATGCGTTTAAAATACCTCAGTCGTTGCTACTTTCTAGTCAGTCTCAATGTCTTTGTTAGCGCTTTTAAGTCAAATACTAACATGACTGTCCGCCAAATGACTATCAAAAGTCCGATAACTACAATTGGTGTCTTGTCCAGAGTGTTGGAGAGCTGTGTCATTAAAATCCCAATGGCTTTCGCTCCGGGTGAGTAACCGCTAAATTGTCTAACCGTTAACAGTAGCAAAACGATAAACGCAATAAATAGAAGTGCCATGGCATAGCCTTTCCAAATTCTTGATGATGATGGCCTAGTCAAATCGAAGATTTTCATATTGTCCTTGATGTAGTCAAATACTGTATCTCTTAGTTGCTTACTTTTAAAATTAATTTTCTCAGCTGATCCCTTTCCTAATTTAATATCAATTCTCCTCTTTCGGTCGTCAAGTTGAATATCCTTAATATAGTTTAATGGTATTCCTGTAAGCTTGTTAGGTATGACTCCTTTATCCAATTGGGTTGTTAACTCTCGGATTTCCGCTTGAGAATAGTCCCCAAATAATAAGTGGTCACTCGTTATTAAAACAATCTGATTTCCTTCAGTCCAATATTTCATTTGTTGTACTTTGTCCTAGCGCATTGGCGGTAACGGGTTGGCAGTTGGTCTTGCGTAGTTGTCGCAAACTTGGGATTTGCTTTTTGCAAACTGTCCACTCGTTTACCGACAGCTACAAGAGTGTTTTGCGATGCACAAAAATTTTGGCTACCCCTAAACTGTCTGCGGAGCACGCCCCCCCTATTGCAAATGTGCTGTTATGCGGTCGTGCTTTCATTTCTTGTCAGGGTCAACCAAATCAAATCTGTTGTAAATTACTCACGCACTGTCAACCGGCACATTACATCTGTATTTGTCTGCTAAACTTGTGTCAAGCATTGGCCTTTCAAATTTCATTGCGTCTTTTCCTTTAACGTCTGCTCGGATAAAGACATTATTGTCTTTTTTGAAAAAGTGAAAATTGTAGTCGTGCTGATGGCTACGATTAAACTTAAACTGTCTAAAGGAGAAATAGTATTTGTTGTCATAAGTGATTAAGAAATCATTTTCTCCATAGTCGTTTATCATATTTTCTTTGGTCTTGCCGTCAAACAGGACTGTATATTTTTCTCTTCTGCTAAATAAATCTTTGTCTGTTGAACGGTTAATGTTGTTAACACTAATTCCAAATTCAATTTTTACTTTGTCCGTGGACAATGGTTCATCTGCTGTCACGCTGATAGAATTGTTGTCCCAAATCGCATAGTAGCCTTTATTTATTTTCCAGAAGCCAAGTCCACCAAGAATGACTATTACAAGTCCTGATATGATTAATATTCGTTTTTTCACTTTTCTGTCGGTCTTTTTAGCATGCCGCATAACACACCAATGTAAGAACATACTTACTTATATATTTCTTCTCCGATAAGTTTTCGGATAATAAATGGATTTCGTACAAGCTTAATGCTCCCGTTTTTATTAACAGGCCACCTTCTGCTATATTTGCAATCTCAAGAACAAGTTCATTTTTATTAAGACTAACATCATACCGTTTATCCTGCGAAAACAAATGACCTGAACACCCTATCAGCAAAGCAAAAAAAGACTCCCTTTATTAATCATATCCAATTTGGTTGTTTACCTAAGCAAAGATGGGAACGATGATATTCACTTAAATTAAAACTTTGTGAGTGGCACAGGTTTATTTGTAAGCCGTACTCCAAAGGTTATTATTACTTCAGTGCTTCCTTTTATCACCGGGGAGACAAGCGGATTTTCTATACATGTTATAAGTCTATGTCCTTTGCCAAAGAGCTTTACGGGCGATACGATATCCTCAATGAATTGCACCCACACCTGATCCTTTCCATCCAGTAAATTCACAACTAAATCGTGTTGTAGGTGAACACTCGTTGCGTAAAACTTTGAATATCTGACTGACATATCTTAAAAAAATCTCGCCGGACCGGCTTCACATTCGAGGCATGTAGCGGTTATAAGATCCGGATGATCGTTAGCGTATTGGGTGATGTTCAATGGTGATGCATAGTCTTTATTTTACACACCGGTATATTTTAAAGACAACGTTAAACTTAGCATGGAGTCGTATCTCAGGCATTCCATCAGTATGTATACTGACGTATCATTCTGTTATTTATCCTTACCGACTTACGTAATATACCTAATGGTAACGAAAGATTCACTGCGCTAGTTTTGATAGAAGATATAGTGGTGTCGGAATTTTTGAGAGTATGTTTCCGCTGTACATCTACCAGATTTATCAGGTAACTTTCTTAATTTACAAACGATATGAAATTTCTCGCTAAAATACTCCTGTTATTATTGATAACACAGGCAGCAAAAGGACAAGTGTGCATTGAATTGCAAAACGCATACAACAACCCGGGACCACCGGAACTATATTTTAAATACAAACTTCAAGATACAATATTCAATA
>DATCRE010000097.1:0-2181 GCA_036569145.1 Cyclobacteriaceae bacterium | reverse complement strand
TCAAGAAGCAGCCTTATAACAAGAAGTTACTTCAGGAAGTGTTGAAAAAGAAAATCAGGTTAATTGATTATGAAGTATTAAGAGACCGACAAGGAAATAGGCTCGTTGCTTTTGGACGTTACGCTGGGATTGTAGGCGCTTATAATGGTTTGTTAACGTATGGCAAACGATATAATTTATTTTCCTTGCGCAGAGCCTTTGATTGCTTTGATGTGAATGATCTTAAAATTGAACTTCGTAAAGTAAAGTTACCACCCATTAAAATTATTCTTACAGGTGCGGGTCGGGTAGGAAAGGGCGCCATGGAAACACTCGACACCGCAGGCATTCGGAAAGTTAATGCTGAAGATTTTTTAACTCGTACCTATAGCGAACCTGTATACGTACAATTGAGCAGTGCCGAATATCATGTACGAAAAGAAGGAGGTCATTTTAATCGTGAAGAATTTCATAGGCATCCGGAAAATTATAAGTCGACATTTACTGAGTTTACAAAAGTAGCCGAAGTATTGTTGGCGGGTGCATTCTGGAATCCAAAAGCTCCAAAGCTTTTTCTTCGTGAAGACATGTTACGGCCTGATTTTAAAATAAAGGTGATAGCCGATATAACATGTGACATTGATGGTTCAGTGCCCAGCACGAGACGTGCCAGTACCATTGTTGATCCTATCTATGATTACGATCCAAAAACAGACACCATATATCCGCCACTAAGCGATGAAAAATTTGTAACAACCATGGCTGTTGACAATTTACCTTGCGAATTGCCACGCAGCGCTTCACAGGAGTTTGGTCGTGATCTTATTGACAGAATTCTAAAGCCCTTGCTGGTGGATGACGATGAAGAGATTATTGCGCGTGCAACCATTGCACAAGATGGCAAGCTGACTCCGCAATTTGAATACCTCGCTGATTACATCGCAGAATAAAAATAATCTTAAAGTTTATCGAAATTGATTGAGCTAAAACAAAAACTTTTCGATCTGTGCTCTGCTTATGTATCGAAGCGAATTGAAACGGCTAACGATGCAATCAAAACAGCGCAGGCATCAGCCAATGAAGAAACAAAAAGCAGTGCTGGCGATAAGTATGAAACCGGCCGTGCCATGATGCAGTTGGAGATTGAAAAGAATACAGTGCAATTACATGAAGCCATGAAGCTAAAACAATTGCTCGATCAGCTTCAACCAACAAAGCAAACAACTACTGTGCAACCTGGAAGTTTAGTTATCACCGATAGCACTTCATATTATATTGCCATCAGTGCAGGTCAACTTACATACCAGAATAAAACATATTTTGCCATAGCCCCAACTTCACCAATAGGAATTCTGATGCAGGGATTAAAGCCTGGTGATTCTTTTGTATTCAACAAAAAGAAAATAGTTATTAATGAAGTTGTGTAACTTCAGGTATCACTATTCTTTTTAAGAGTACGTCATTATAAATCTATTTCAAGCTTACCACACTAATAGAAAATCGTTACTTTTTGCTGCGTTAGCGAATTGTATATTTTAAAGCTACCTTTGCCCACGAACATCCCTCCCGGCCATTTGGTCTGTTTCTATTATTATTTAAAATCATTTCATGTCATTCGAAAAATTAAACATTGCTGAGCCTATTTTAAAGGCTCTCAAAGCAGAAGGTTATTCTTCACCTACACCTATTCAGGAGCAATCTATCCCTGTTATTTTACAACGTAAAGACTTATTGGGTTGTGCTCAGACAGGCACTGGTAAGACAGCAGCATTTGCCATTCCTATTCTTCAGATTCTTCACGAAGATGAATTGTATAAGAAAGGTGCTGATGGCATCAAAGCTTTAATACTTACACCTACACGCGAACTAGCTATACAAATTGGTGAAAGCTTTGCAGCTTATGGAAAGTTATTACGCCTACGTTATACAGTTGTGTTTGGTGGTGTATCGCAGAAAGCTCAAACCGATGCGTTGCGTGATGGTGTTGATATTCTGATTGCAACGCCCGGTCGCTTGCTTGATCTTATGTCGCAACGTTTTATAAACCTGGGACAGCTAAAGCTTTTTGTACTGGACGAAGCAGACCGCATGCTCGACATGGGCTTTATCCATGATGTGAAAAAAGTAATAGCCAAGCTACCTCCTAAAAGACAAACACTATTCTTCTCGGCTACCATGCCGCCTGAAATTCAAACGCTGGCC
>DATCRE010000096.1:0-8878 GCA_036569145.1 Cyclobacteriaceae bacterium | reverse complement strand
TGGTCTTGCGTTTTCGGGATAAAAGCAAGATCAACCTGCTGACCACTTCTCGACAAATTGTTGCTCGACGTAATAGCATACGTAAATGGCGAACCTGACTGACCCGAGAAGATCAATGAAACATAAGATGCTCCTTTATTTTGCCATGCCTTTTTATATTGAGCTGATGCAACAATTCGGTGACGGATATCGAAGTTTGAATAAGTCAACGCAGGATTGTTTGGTGTTAAAGATTGATTTAACTGCCATCCGGATTCTGGCGAGTTACGAATACCATTCAAAATATCTTTTGACTGGCCGTAAGTATATGCTGCCATGGCACTCAAACCAAAAGGATATTCTTTTGTGATCTTGGCAGTTAACTGGTAACGATAACCTTTGTTTGTGTTGGTGATCAGGTAAACACTGGAAAACGAATTACTAACCCTGTTACCTGTACCACCTGCTGCCGCAAGATACAGTGGCTGTTCATGATTAACATCACTATTTGCATAGTAAACTGAGTCCTTCAGGTTTACTTGTTTGATTTGAACATCTTTAATTGTCTTGGTATAAAGAGCTTCTAATGTAAGCTTATAGCCAGATCCAAAACGGATGTCTGTAGCGATGTTGCTTCGCCACATGCGTGGCATCTGGAAGTTTTTGTCGAGAAGGTCAAGTTCGCTTCTGTTCTTGGAACCATTAGCGGCAGCAAACGCCTGGAACTGTGTTGGGTCGGTAGGTATAGCAGTACCTGCTTTTGGTGGATTCAAATCCATAGCGCCAAACGTTGATCCATTGTTTACATACGAGTAGCCAATCCACGCAAATGGAATACGACCTGTAAACAAGCCTGAACCACCTCTCACAATAACTGACTGATTTCCTTTTACGTCATAGTTAAATCCAAAACGTGGTGAAACATACACCTGGCCAAAACTTTTAGAAGAGATTTGAGATACAGGTGTTGAGTATGTATAGGTAGTTCCATAATTCGCCGGTGATTCGGGAAACTTACTTCGTGCATCAGCTGGTGGGCCCGATGGAAGCGTTGTCAGGTCTCCACGCAATCCATACGTAAGCGTCAGCTTTCCAAGTGTTGCTTCGTCTTGTATATAGAGACTCGTCATGCCAACGTTAAACTTTGCAGGCGAGTTGTTAAGGTTTGCTTCACGTGAGTTGTCAGTTGGATTGTAGATCGCGCGCATACGCGAAGGTGAGTCACTAAGAAATGCGGCAAGACTTGGATAGTCGAAACGACCGTTCCATGAGTTGATGAAATTATAATCTATTTTATAAAATTCATTATGTGTACCAATGGTGATGGTATGAATGCCCGTGAAGTATTTGAAGTTGTCAGTGAACTCAAATGTTCGTTGACGCATATTAAAAATACCTGCTTCGCGGTTTGTACCGATAAGCGCGTGACCACTTCCAATACCATTTATTTGAATCTGTGGAAATAACTGATTGCCTAATGGATTGCGACTGTCTTTGATGTCTGTATATCCAACAATCAGGCTGTTGCTGGAGAAACCTCCAAAACGACTTTTGAGTTCGGCCACCGTACTAATGTTCCTGTTTTTTTGAAGGAAGTCATAATTGCCAAATTGGAATTCATTGGTTGAACGTTCAAGGTTAGTGGCCTCAGAAATTACAGAGTTATTTCTGATAACAAGTTGATTTGTCTTTGAAATATTCCAGTCAATTCGATTGAAGAATTTTCTGCTTTTTGAATAAATATTATAATTTGTTGTTGCACCTGGATTGTATCCACCTGTTGGATTGTAAACCGATACAGGCATGCTTTCTAATTTATTGATGATCTGATTCGCAATATCAGTTGTCATGAAATAGTTTGGAGCGCCCGCAGGAAATAGTAATGGAATCTGACTGTGCGTGATTTCTTCGTTGGTAAAGAGAAACAATTTATTTTTTATGATGGGTAATCCAACTCTGAATCCGGATTGATAATCGTAGTATGAACTATTCAACTTGCCGTTTCCAACTTTGTCATTGCCCTTGTATTTTCCGGTGATGGTTGAGTTTCGGCCGAAACCATAAACAGATCCCGTTACATCATTTGTTCCGCTTTTTGAAACTGCGTTGATACTGCCGCCTGTGAAATTTCCAAGCGAAACATCATAGGGAGCAATTTGTACTTGTACTTCCTGAATGGCATCGAGACTGAATGAGTTTGTTCTTGTGCTGCTACCGGGTTGATTAGCTGTACCACTAATACCACCAAGAGAAGGGCTAAAGCCGATAGCATCATTGTTAATGGCGCCATCTAACGTTATGTTGTTGTACCTGAAGTTTGTTCCTGCAAAAGAGTTGTTGCTCGACTGCGGAGTGAGTCTTGTAAAATCTGAGAAGCTGCGACTAAGTGTTGGAAGCGCCTGGATCTGTTCTTTTCCAACGTTGGTAGCTGTACCTTTTGCTTCCGTTGCCTGCTGTGAAATTCCAACGACTACAATCTCGGTAAGTTGCTGGGCATCTTCATTCATCTGCAAGGTTACATGCAAAGGTTCTCCGAGTTTTAAATAAATATCTGATTGTTGCGCGTTCTTAAACCCCACAAAGCTGACCGTGATTTCATACGGCCCACCGGGATTGAGGTTAGGTATATTGAATCTACCATCTACATTCGTTGTTACGCCATACTCAGTATTGGTTGGCTTATGTACCAGAAGAACAGAAGCACCTGGTAGTGATTCATTCTTTGAATCAACTATTCGTCCTGAAATAGAACTGGTCGTTACTTGCGCCCTGGCAACATTAAATGATGTGACAAGCGCAATGATTAGGAGTTTGTATATGTTTTTCATTGCCCGAAAATTTTATACAAAGGTGTTATCCTAATATTACGTCATGACATTGCCAATGTTAATTAATGGTTAAGTGTGAAGTTGATTTGGAGTTAATAGCGTAATTATGTCTGCTCAATAATAACTATAAAAGAATATAATGTTATCTCATCTCCAATGAGGAAATGATTTAATTTAAATTGATTAATCTTTTTTTAATGTGTCGGGTTTTGTTTTTGTGTAATGAATAGTAACCACAAAGCTTACTTTCTTTCTCAGGGGAAATACAAATGTGGCACTTTGAAAAAATATAAACGGACAATGCATCATTAATTAAAACTTAAAATCGGTGTTACTATCCTCAATAAGAATTAAAGCAGGAGAGTGATCTAAGAAGATAGCTGCGGTTGTTGATAACGAGCAATTACGGTATGTGAAATGAGAATAATTAATCCTGTTGAAACAAGAAAGGCCAACGCATAGCCTGGCCTTTCCTTTTCCTTGCAAGATTTAATCTATTGTCTTTTAATTTTCCTTTGGCTCAGGTTGCCCTTTTCCTTTAGTGATCAGTTTGTACAAGCTATTATTTATGTAACCACTCCACGCATTTGAACATGCATCGTAGCATTCAATTTCCGGAACAAGCCCAAAGTGAGTGAAACGGAGTTGTGTCTTATTGTCCTTCTTTGAGATCTCAAAACTGATCCTGGTATTTGTCCATTCGTTTTTGTCACTCAGGAAATTGAGTTTGCTGTCTGTGACCAGCCAATCCACTTTCTTACCTGGAATAACTTCTGTGAGTCTTTGTCTTGAATAATGTACGTCTCCAAAACGAACCTCAAATTCGTCATTTGTTTTTTGTGAATTTCCTTTTGTGTTTTCAGTCCACCAACCGCGTACGTTGTTAACAGCATCAAATACTTCTCTTGGAGATTGGTCAACCAGGAGTGTGCAAGTGAAATTTTGGTTCGTGGTTTTTTCATTTTGAATTATAGCAGTCTTTGCATCCAGGTTCCATTTTTCGGCCAACTCTTTGTTGAAGCCTCCTTCTTTACGATTGGGCTCACCTTTACCAGTAGTGATCAAATTGAGTAAGCTATTTTTGATGTAATTGCTCCATCCATCAAAACATACATCATAACATTCATATTCAGGAACCAAACCAATGTGGGTGAAACGAAGTTGTGTTTTGTTATTCTCAACAGAAATTTCAAATGCGATTTTCGTATCGATCCATTCAGTTTTGTCTTTTGTAAATGAAAAGTAATTATCCATTATCAGCCAGACTATTTTCTTATTCGGAATTACCTCTATTAATTTCACTTTGCATCGATGCACATCCTGGTAGTGGTAAAGAAACTCATCATTAAGTTTTTCGGTGTTGCCATCAATTTCTTCAGACCACCATCCGCGAACATTAGTGATGGCGTTGAATACTTCTTTCGGAGTTTGATTTACTACAATTGTAGTAGTGAAATCTGTTGTTGCTATTTTTTCCATGATTTTTATTTTTTTGATTCGGCTTTTTTGTTTTATCAATCTAATTCTACCTGCATTGAAATTCAGTTACAAAAATTTTTGCAATGTTCTCTTCGGATGTATTAGCAGCTACATCGGGTTCTGATAGTACAAATTTATTGTCCATATTCTTCCATGCAGGGTTGTAAAATGGACTTTCTGGTGGGTTGATTTAGACATGATGAATTACCGATCTTTGTATAAAAAAAGAGCTTATGAAACACCTGACTATACTCGTTCCGGATGGAGAGAATAACCTGAGTAGCATTGTAGGTTCGTACAAGATATTTTCCAGGGCTAATAAATACTGGAAGGATACTGGCAAGGGAGAGCTTTTCAAAATCGAACTGGTAGGAATTTCAAGAGAAGTAGATTTCTACGAGGGCTTATTTACAGTGAGGCCGCAAACAAATATTTCAGCGGTAACCAAAACTGATCTCATCATCATTCCATCATTGAATCATAATTATCAAAAAGCAGTAGAGGGAAATCAATTGCTGATTGACTGGATTGAAAAACAGTATAAGCAGGGAGCTGAAGTAGCGAGTATCTGCACGGGAGCTTTTTTATTGGCATCAACCGGATTGCTGGATGGGAAGATATGTTCTACTAACTGGGCGGTTGCCGATAGTTTTAGAAATGCGTTTCCTAAAGTGAATTTGCAAACCGATAAATTGATTACAGACGAAAAGGGAATTTATACCAACGGTGGTGCTTACTCTTTTCTGAACCTGATCATTTATCTCATCGAGAAACACTACGACAGGCAAACTGCTATTTTTTGTGCGAAAGTATTTCAGATAGAAATCGACAGGCATAGTCAGTCTCCATTTGCCATGTTTACCGGGCAAAAATCACATGGCGATGAAATGGTGATAAAAGCACAAACGTATATTGAGAATCACCTGGAAGAAAAAATATCCATCGAAGATTTGTCTTCGATGTTTGCCATTGGCAGGAGAAATTTTGATCGACGATTTATCAAGGCAACAGGAAACACGCCCATTGAATATTCACAGCGTGTAAAAATTGAATCGGCAAAGAAAGCATTTGAAACCAGTCGCAAAACGATAAACGAAATAATGTATGACGTTGGCTATTCAGACGCAAAAGCCTTTCGTGAAGTGTTTCGAAAAATTACCGGCATGTTGCCTTTGGAGTATCGGACGAAATACAATAAGGACACAGCTTTATTGTAGCGCTAATTACATTACTTACTCAGCTCTATCGCAACAGAATACATGCGAATGATCTGTATTCGAAAAAAGAATTTGTTCATGGTTTGAATCTCTTTTGAAAGAGAATTTTAATATAGAGTCTCCAAGAGAACCCGGCAGCCACCATTTGGGTTTTCCTTCAAACTTGATATTGTAAAGCAGAGAGTCTTGTTTTAAATATTTGGTTTCAATAAAAGAATGTTTTGCGAGAACCCGATCGAACTCCGAAGAACATGTTTCAAACTCCATCCAAATGCAGCAGTCTATATAAGGAATTTTTTGGTCTTTACAATTGAAAGCCGTGAAGCACCCTTCTTCAGGCTTTTGAAATAGAATGCTATAGATTTCAACCGGCGACTTCTCTTTAAGCTGACGAACTGATCCTTTAATAACCCGCGAAGTAATTTTATTGAAATCAATCTTGATAAATAAAAATATTACCAATAGCAGGATTGGAATTAGAATAATTAGCAGTCTTTTATATGTGCCCAATGTACCTGGAGGTTTATAGAGTAATTAAACATAAATATAATGAGCATTCAATTATAATTTGAAATCATTATATGCGAAGTTATTCCCCATGTGGAACAAAGTATTTGAAAGGATATTCCCAAATTTATTGTTACTACTTTTTTAATTGTCTTTCCTAACAGAAATTAAAGCAGTGCATGTGTTACTGCTTTAACTGTTTCATTAATATTTAAGCGCCATTAATCTTTTGATGAGCGCATGTTAAACATTGGCACGTTTTTGATTTGATGTTCAGAAAAAAAAGCCATGTTATGAAAACCTTAAACACGTTAATCAACAACAGAATCTTAGCCCTCGTTTTACTGTGCGCGTTTTTTGTCCTGGCTTCCTGTGGTCCAAAAGCGAAGGACAACAAGGAGATAGCCGAAGATCAGAATAAAGACAAATTTGATAACACCAAGCTTGAAGATGATACAGAGTTTGCTGTAGAAGCAGCAGACGGCGGAATGCTTGAAGTTGAGTTAGGAAAACTTGCCCAGTCTAATGGATCGTCTGACAAAGTAAAAATGTTTGGCGAGATGATGGTAACAGATCACTCAAAAGCAAATGATGAGCTTAAAGCATTAGCATCACAAAAAAATATTTCTCTTCCAACAGCATTAAGCGACAAAAGCCGAAAAACCTATAATGATCTTGCAGAGAAAAAAGGAAAAGACTTTGATGAAGCTTACACGGATCTTATGGTGAAGGATCATAAAAAGGACATTGATGAATTCAAGAAAGAAGCTGACAAAGGAAAAGATTCAGATTTAAAAACATGGGCCGCAGGAAAAGTACCTGTGCTTGAACATCATTTGGAAATGGCAAAAAAAGCAGAGACTGCTGCCGATAGCTTAAAACGACTGTGAGTGTAACATAGCTAATTCACAACTTTAATCATGCAGGTGTTTGGTTTATAACAATGGAAAAAGAATATCAGAATATTCAGATAGCCCGCTTTGCCAATAGAGTTCAATATGAGCATATAGGCCACAGTAATGTTGAGCAGCTCAAGAAACACTTACTTGATTCTCTGGGTTCGTTGGCATATTCTGTTACAAATGAAAGCGTTCACAAATTAATGCTCCAGATAAGAAATCTGGGAGAAGGAGGAGAATGCCAAGTGCCTGTGCTTGGGAAGATTGCATTTGATCGTGCTGCTCAACTCTTCACTGCCTTAATTCGCTATCCAGACTTTATGGATAATTTTCTGGGCAAAGAGGCTACCTGTCATCCCAGCGATAATATAGGTTCTCTGCTCGCTGCATCACAACTTACATCAACATCAGGAAAAGATTTTATTACAGCCATGGCCTTGTCTTACCAGCTTCAATGTCGGTTGGCATTAGAGATACCGGTGATGAAAGAAGGGATTGATCATACTCTCTTATTGAGTTACTCTATCGTGGCTGGTGTTTCGCGGATATTACAACTGAGTGAAAAGCAATTAGCACATGCCCTCGGAATAGTAGGATGTTCAATGAGTCCTATGGTAACAAGCCGTGCTGCTTACACTTACGAGTGGAAAGGATTTGCTTCGTCTATGGATGCTATGGCAGCAATACAGGCCGTTGCATTATCGCAACAGGGTATGACCGGGCCAGTTCAATTGTTTGAAGGTCCAAAAGGATTTGAGGATATATTCGGAATGAAGTTAGATTATGACTGGAGCCTGGAGCGATTTGATCTTATCCGGAAATGCATATTGAAAAGTTATAACGCTGAAGTACATACACAACCAGCCGTTGAGGCCGCTCTTGAAATTCGCAGAGATCACAAGATATCCCCGGCAGATATAGACAGAGTTATAGTCACAACTTTTCTCACGGCGTTTCATATCACCGGTTCAGGTGCGTATGGCGATCGTAGAGATGTTGAGACAAAAGAACAAGCTGATCATAGCTTGTTTTACATTGTAGCTGTTGCTTTATTAGATGGTGAACTGTATCCGGAGCAATTCACAAATGAACGTATCCGCCGTGATGACGTACAGCAATTGTTGCGAAAGGTGGAAGTTCATACGTCGTTTCCTCTTCATAAGCCAGTAGCTGTAGCAGCTATGCTTGATGTTAATACCCTGGCATATCCGGATAAGGTAATAGCCAACGTTGAAGTTATTCTTACCGACGGGCAGAAATTTACGGCTAACAAAATAGATTTCGCAGGCTTTCACACCCGGCCTCTCTCATGGGATGATGTCATTAAAAAATTTAAACGACTAAGCGCTGGCTATTTGTCGCCAGATGAGCAAACGGAAATGATTGACGTTGTTCAGAATTTCGAAAGCTATGACGCAGCAACATTAATACGTTGCTTAACCAAAGACGGACACACCAATAAATCAGAGTTCGTTCTCCACAACCAATCCCGGTAAAGATTAAGTTTTGATGATGAGTAATCATCTTGTTACAAAGTTTGTGACAAGATTAAGTCCGTTGTGCTCAAACTTACTGTTGTCCAGGTTTACTACAACATTATCTTTATTATATCACATACAAACGGGACACGAAGTACCCCGCATGAATTAATGCTGTAGAATTTTATTCACATTTTTATCATCAGGTATTTTTAAGGTTTTAAAATATTCAACATGCTTTAATTCAAGTTTTGATCTAAAAACAAAGTAACTAGCAGAGCCAGGATTATAGCTACTGATTAGGAATAATTTTGGTATAGGTTTTTCTTGTATCATGTATAATTATACTGTTGTGCCTGAAAGAAATATAATCGTTATAGGAGCCTCTGCTGGCGGAATAGATGCGCTAAAAATACTTATCTCACATTTACCAGGCGAACTTAACGTGTCTATCTTTATAGTATGGCACATGTCACCCAATGTAAAAGGTA
>DATCRE010000095.1:0-28226 GCA_036569145.1 Cyclobacteriaceae bacterium | reverse complement strand
AAGTTTTACGTCGCAAAATTTTGAAACTTCCTTTACTGACGCAGATGGTAATACACTCGCCGAAGTTGTATTAACAGCATTACCCAGGCATGGAACCGTAACGCTTAATGGCTTACCTGTTAAAGTAAATGATGAAATTCCGGTAGTTTCAATTCCATCGCTAGTGTATTTGTCTTCTTTAAATTATAATGGTAAAGATACCTTGATGTGGAATGGCAGCGATGGAATTGCGTACAGTAAAACACCTGCAATAATTAGTTTGGTAATAAACCCTATAAACGATGCACCAGTAATAGTGATTCCGAAAGGCACGCTTCTTTATCAGATTGGAATTGGTCAGCTTCAGATTATTTCAAATGATTCAATATCAATTACAGATGTTGATAATGATAGTATAGCAAGTGCTGAAATCGGAATCAGGAATGAAGACTTTGATGTTCGTTATGATCTTCTGGCCGATCCTTTGGAATTTGATAACACTACCAATATAAAACATGAAATAGATGTAGATCAGCGCGTTATTACTCTTACAGGAAAAGCACCTATTGCCGATTATGTTAAAGCAATCGCATCCATCAGATATAAATATGATAATTCTGTTAAACCGAAAAGTGATCATAAAAGAATTTACGCTGTTGTAAGTGATGGCGATGCTTTAAGTGACACGAAAGACAGGCAGCTCGATCTGATCTATACATTTGAAGATATTGATATTGTTACAGGGTTTACACCTAATGGCGATGGAGTTAATGATAAGTGGGAAGTAATTAAGGACGCTCGTAAGGACGATCTTAAAGATTCAAGGTTGTTTGTTTATGATAAACGAGGTATTATGGTTTATCAATCGGTTGGGTTTGAAGATGAGCAATTATGGGATGGACGTTTTAAAGGTGAGATATTACCATCGGACAGTTATTTCTTCACTATCGATATAGTTGATTCTAAATTGCCATCCCTAAAGAAATCGTATAAAGGCACCGTTACTATTTTGCATTAGATTAATGAGAAGAGTTTTACTGATTATAATTTTTATTTTAACAGCAGCATTTGTCAGGGCACAGTATGTTCCGAACTCAGGACAGGCATTTCAGTTTTCCTCTATGTTCAATCCTGCGTTTTCCGGTGTTGATGAAGTTACAACAATACGATTAGGCTATGGTTACAGGTGGGCAGGTTTTGCAGGAGCGCCAAAGTCAATTAACCTTTCTTACAACACCCGCATAATAAAACCGTTAGACCTGTCAACAAATTCTATCCGGTTAAGTAATCTCTCTGCTGTAAAAATTCCAAAGAGCAAACAAATAGCCGTAGGACTTGGGATTAATGTATTTCAAACTACATACGGGCCCGTTGAGACGGTAGGTGGTAGTATTAATCTCGCCATGCATTATCCGCTTTCAAAAAAAGTAAAGTTTGCAGCCGGGCTAACGATGCTTGTTGAGAATACAAAATTTGATTTAAGCAAAATCACATTTCGGAATGATGAGAGTAACACAGACTATTACAAATCATTAGTCGCTAATGGTTCATCAAAAGCAAATCTGAATTTGCGGGGAGGATTTTTGCTCTATACTCCCAGATTTTATATAGGAGTTTCTTATTTTCCGCTTTTCGAAACCAGCATTCAGAATGCTTCTATCGATGAATCGAATCCACGTGTTTACTCGGGATCTGTGCAGGCTGGTTACTCCATTGTATTCAGTCCTGATTTTACAGTGAAGCCAAGTATTTCAGGATTGCTCATTACCAACGGGGGTGTTAACCTTGATTACAATGTAAAAGCCTATATCCAAAAAAGCTCATGGGTGGGTATTTCCTATCGCGATATTAAGGCTGCTGTCATCTCGGTTGGCTTTAACATAAGCTATTTATTTTCGGCATCATACGCTTATGAAAGATCGTTCGGAAAATTTCATACGTTTAATGATGGTAGTCATGAATTGGTGTTGTCATTACGCCTGAATAATTTCAAAAAACAAGCCCCTTATACATGGTAAGAACGTTAGTGACATTCTTTCTGGTTTTAATAATTGCAACGTTATCATCAGCTCAGGTTTTAGATTATTCAGAGCCCGTTCGGTTGTCATCATCTGTTAATACCGATGCAGAAGAAACAATGCCATTACTTTCCCCTGATGGCAATACATTATTTTTTGTTCGGGCATTGAGTTCGTTAAACGCAGGTGGCAAGTATAAAGGCCCCGATATATGGTGCAGTAGCAAGATTGAACAAGATTGGAAAAAAGCCGACAACAAAAAGTTTCCCTTTAATACAAAGTATAACAACATGCTCGCCGGAGTAAGTGCAGATGGAAAAGGATTGTATATCCTGAACTCATCTTCATCTAATAAGATCAACGGTATTTCTTTTTCAAAAAGAGTAAAAGATGGATGGGGTAAGCCTTCACTAATTTCAATACCCGGCATTGATGGATTAAGTTATACAGGTTTTTATATTTCACCGGAAGCCGACGTTATTTTCATTTCAATGAAAGGAGAGGATACACGTGGCGAAGAAGACTTATATATTACTTTAAAAGATAAATCAGGAAACTGGTCTGTACCAAAAAACCTGGGACCCGCAATCAACACAACAGGATTTGAAATATCTCCATTTCTTTCTGCGAATAAAAAAAGATTGTATTTCTCCAGTAATGGTTACGCTGGAAAAGGTGATGCTGACATTTATTATTCAGACAGACTTTATAATTCATGGGAGACTTGGACTACGCCACGTAATCTTGGTTCGCCAATTAATTCAGAAAAGTTTGATGCCTACTTCTCTATCTATGGCGATTCGGTGGCTTATTTTTCCAGCAACAGAAATGGCAGAGGCCTCGCTGATATTTACAAGTCTACTGCTAAAACGGGCGATGAAACGTATGCTATAACCCAACGTTATCTTACAACAAAAGAGATTGGTGAAATGCTGGGGGCTACCGTTTCGAGGAAAATTACATTTGAGAAGAATGTGACTGAAGTGAATTCATCGCAGAAAGAGTTGTTGTATTACATTGCTACAAAGCTGTTACGTAAAACAGATATAAACTTTCACATTGTTATACAGGAAGAAAGTCAGCCAGAATTAAATGAGGCACGACAAACAGCTGTTTATGATCAGCTCCGCCAGGCGGGAATAGAAAGTCATCGTCTTATCATCATGACGGGGAAACCCAAGGTCACATCAACAACGGGTAAAAGTGTTATTGAATTGAACTTGTTCAGGTAGTGCGAAAAGGTTTATAAAATTTTTGAGTGGCAATTTCTAGCATTTGATAATCGCCGGAAGAATCTCCATATGCTGAGATCGTTTCAAAAGTTAAAAGATCGAGCTTCTCTTTGATGCGAACAACTTTCTCTTCACCAAAACAATTTTTTCCCAGTAGCTTGCCTGTGAGCTTCGATGATTTTACTTCAAGCCTCGTCGCCAGGCATTCTACACCAATTGATTTGCACCAGGGCTCTACCCAGTTTTGAGCAGAGGCTGACACAACCAATAAAGTAGTAGCCGAATTCTGTTTGTGCTTCTCAAGTTCAGTCAACGCCTGTGGACGAAGTAATGAAGGGACTACTTCGCGGCAAAATTTTTCACCTTGTTGATTAAAGTGATTAAGATCTTCGTCTTTAAAGAACCATGTTAACACTATCTCCTTCGCCCGCCAGTTTGGTATTAGTTTCAGAACCATCATAACCATAACAGGGGAGAGGATCAGAAAACCTAATGTGAATTTAGGTTTGCCGTGATAGAATTTAATAAACTCTAAGAAAGTATCCTTTGTTGTTATCGTTCCATCAAAATCAAAAAGTGCAAGATTCTTTTTCACAAAGCGTAGATGATAATGTAGAAGCTGATAATCCAACCCAATACTGTGATGAGGATAAATTTATCTTTGAAGAGTATAGACGTTGGAGAACCGCTGTTTTGTTCAACAAAAGTAATTTGCAGATAACGCATGATACCAGCAATTACAAACACCGTTGTAAGAAAAAGATTGGAGCTGTGAAATCGTTGAGTCACTTCAGGCGATACCGTATACATGATATACGCCACAATTACCACAGCCGATAATAATGTGATACATGAATTAATGTATTCCAGGTTATATGACCTTGAAGCTTTTCGTACAACCTCACCGGTTTCTGTGTGAATGAGAAGATCATCTCTTCGTTTGGCAAGAACAATGAACAAGGCAAGCAGCAAAATCATGATCGATAACCAGTGTGTGATTTCAAGATCGGCAATAACGCCACCACAATACACCCGGATGAGAAAACCAGAGGCAACAATAAATAAGTCGAGAATAGGAACATTCTTGAGTCCTAACGAATAACCAATGTTTAGAAGGAGATAGATAGCAAGTAAAAGAAAGAATGATTGATTAATCAAAAAAGCAATTAGCAATCCGGTGCCAGATAATACAATAATTAAAAACCACGCTGTGGATGTGCTCACTTCACCAGAAGCAATTGGACGTTTCTTTTTCTTGGGATGAAGTTTATCAAGTTCGCGATCTTTATAATCATTGATTACATAAACACTTGATGCTACAAGACTGAAAGCTAATGCACCTTGCAATAATGAAATAAGAAGATCAACCTCAAGAATTTTACCAGCAAAAAATACTGGAATAAAAAGAAATAAGTTTTTAACCCATTGCTTTAAACGTAGTAACCTAAGTATTGCCCCCATCTTACCAGATATTTTCAAGATCTTCTTTGGTGTATAAGTGATCTCTTGTTGAATAAAGAGATGCCAGCTGCCTGCCTTTTAATAACAAGGGATCTTTTGTAAAGAGCTTGGATATCCAGGCAATAGGAAGAAGAAAGACAAAGAAGAGTATGGATAAAAGAATTCGGGAGTTAATCCAGCCTAACGCCAATGCAAGTTTAAGCCAGAGCCATTCAATCCATTTTGCTGCAAAAGAAGAAGCAATGGACAGAACACCTATGCCAATGGCAATAAATGAAATTACAGGAGTTTTAAAGGCTATCGAAAGCACAAGCAATCCAACAACCATGACTAAAATAGTCTTGTATCTGTCTTGATTTCGCACGTCTGAAAGTAGTTTAGAAAAGCGTATAAATAAACGGTGCAACGGCCGATCCGCCTGCAACAACTATTAACACACCCAGGAATATGAGTAATAAAATGATAGGCGTTAGCCACCACTTTTTTCGTTCTTTCAAGAACTTGAAGAGATCTTTTATAAAATCCATGATTAGAGCTTTTTAGACAATGACAAAGTTAATAAAAGTGCGTTTTAATCCAGCGTGAATTCTTCCTTCCAGTTATCTTTTTCCATCCATTCAGGCTGCTGTTTTTTATCGAAAACAAAATTGCCAACAACCAGAAAATCCATTTCCGTACGCATAAAGCATCGGTAAGCATCATCAGGAGTACAGATGATGGGCTCGCCACGAACATTGAAGCTTGTATTGACAACAAGCCCATAACCCGTTAGCTTTTTAAATTCATTAATCATCTTCCAATACACCGGATTTGTATCCTGATGCACCGTTTGAATACGCGCCGAAAAATCGATGTGCGTAATGGCTGGCATATCAGATCGCAAATAGTATAGCTTGTCTTTTAATGAAAGTGTATTGAAATGATCAGGCAGCTTTTTTCTTCTGTCTTTATTCACCGGCTGAACAAGAAGCATATATGGCGATACGGTATCGTGCTCAAAATATTGTTCACAATCTTCAGCCAGAACAGAAGGAGCGAAGGGTCTGAATGATTCTCTGTATTTTATCTTGACATTAAGCTTTCGTTGCATTTCTTCATTGCGCGGATCACCAAGAATGCTTCGCCCGCCCAAAGCACGAGGTCCAAATTCCATCCGGCCCTGCATCCAGCCTACAACATTTCCATCGGCAATTTTCAGGGCAACATGTTTACAAAGCTCATCTGTGTTTGTAAAGTGAGTGTACACTCCATTGTACTTTTTGGCAGCAAGCTTTACATCAATATCAGAATACTCCGGGCCAAGGTAAGAGCCTTTCATACCATCAAGACCTGTAGGAGTTTTTCGCTCTTTACCAAAATAAATATGATAAGCGGCCTGCGCTGCACCCAGTGCACCACCAGCATCACCTGCTGCCGGTTGAATAAAAACGTTTTTAAAAACTTTAGTATTATAAAGCTTACCGTTGGCAACACAATTTAAGGCAACCCCACCAGCCATACACAGGTTGTTTGAGTTGGTGAGACGCTTCGCTTCCTGCGCCATTTTGATAACGGCTTCTTCTGTTACTTTTTGAATTGCCAGACCAAGATTGCAATGCTTGGGTTCGAGTTCGGCTTCAGGTTTTCGTGCTTTGAAGCCAAAGAGTTTCTCCCATTTATCTTCGTGCACCATGCGAAGACCCGTGGCATAATTAAAATAATCCTGGTTAAGCCAGATAGATCCATCTTCTTTCAGATCTACCAATTCCTCTTTAATGATCTTGACAAATCTGTTTACCTCATCACTATCAGGCACACCATAAGGAGCAAGGCCCATCAATTTATATTCTCCTGAATTTACTTTGAAGCCAAGAAAATAAGTAAAGGCTGAATAGAGCAGTCCCAGAGAGTGCGGGAATTTTAGTTCTTTCAGGATTTTCACATCCTTGCCATTGCCATAACAAATAGAAGCTGTTGCCCATTCGCCAACACCGTCAATAGTCAGGATAGCAGCCTCATCAAAAGATGAGGGGTAGTAAGCACTCGCAGCATGTGAAAGGTGATGCTCAGGAAATAATAACTTGATCTTCTTCTTATCAAAGCTTTGAATTTTAGCGAGCTCTTCAAAGATCAGTCGTTTTAAAAACATTTTTTCCTTAAGCCATACAGGTATGGCTGTAATGAATGATGAAAGGCCTTTTGGAACAAAAGCATAGTATGTCTCAAGAAGTCTTTCAAATTTTAGGAGAGGCTTATCATAAAACGCAATTGCATCGAGCTGATCAATTTTAACACCAGCATACTCCAGGCAAAATGACACAGCATTTACCGGAAAGTTAGGATCGTGTTTTTTACGGGTGAAACGTTCTTCCTGAGCAGCAGCTATAATCTGACCATCTTCAATAATGGCAGCGGCTGAGTCATGATAGAAAGCGGAAATTCCAAGGATCTTCATTTATAGGGCTATAGGATTTGTAAAAGTTTATCGGCTATTTTTTTATGGCCAGAGGGTCGGATATGATCATCAAGTATATAGTAGTCGTTATCTGTCAAAATACCTTCAAGTTTAAGAATTTTTATGTTGCGGATATAATCTGGATAAGTTTTGTTTTGAATTTCTGTTTGCAGTTCATCCGAGAACTTGCTTATATAATTGTTATAGCTACACGTTTCAAAGAAAATTATCTGAACGTTGTCCAGTGGCACAGCAGAATGTTCTAACACACTGATAAAATCACGCACTTCTTCGGGATCGAATTTATACAGATCATATTTGCCAGTTATATTTTTCAGTGTATTATAAGCCAGGTTAGCACAGTGTTTTCCGAAATAGTAATCTGATCTTTTTCTTACCTTTTCAGTAAAATCAAGATAAGTCCTTTCGTTTGAAATTTTAAGCTTGAAAGGCCCCTTCACATACTCCTGGTTCTCTTCAAAATCATTGTTATGATATTGTATCACAAGTGTCCTGAGGCTATCCGTATCAAGACGGCTAAGCAATTTTATTTCTCGCGCAGTTCCGTATGATGATATGCCGGCATTTAATATTTTGCGTGGTGTTTTGTGCTTCACAAAAGCAGTAAAGCATGAGTCATCAGGAGTACCCCATCCCATCGTAAATGAATCGCCAAGAAATATTATTTCGGGGTTTTGTGTGGCTTCTTCACTGTCGCGGGTACCAAGATTATTAATCGTTAAAGCCGTTTCAAACTCAACATTGTTAAAGCAGCAGATGCCGGGCTTCAAGGTATAAAACAAACCTGAATCATAGCGGGCGCAGGCCGTATCCATTTGAATGGTGTTTCGAAAGTTGTAAGAATAGTAGTGCTGAAAAGGTTTTAAGATTGATTTTGGAATTCTGGCCGGATGGTTGATCAGGTATTGAAAAGTGAGTTCCAGCAGGCATAGAATGCCACATACTACCACAAGATTGTAAAGAATGAAAATCAGCCGTTGTTTAGCCATACAACTCTTCTGGGTTTAAGTATCCTACGGGGTTATCGGATAGATAAATTCTTTGAATATAAGATTTTCCGCTTACGTTTGCACGTATTATTTAATCGTGTTTATGGGTTTTTAGGCACGGCCTGTTCTGAAGAACTATATTGAGTAATGATCGTTTAAAATGAGATATTGGGTTAAATGACCTAAAAAAGGTATTTTTGAAAAGGTAAATGAATATATAAGGATGGATTTAATTCTGTTAGCGAAAGTAATCTGGAGAAAGAAATGGTTGTTACTTGCAGCACCTGTAGTTGCCGCGGTTGCAGCGTATCTATTTGTCTTTAATACGGTTGATCTTTATAAAGCCACTGCCCAGATTTCAACAGGCTTTACAATCAGTGACCAGGTTCAGGTTACAGAAGAAAAATTCAGTATTCGCGATGCAGATGTGAAGTTCAGCAATCTTTTGAATTCCATGAATTCAAGCATTGGCGTAAACCTTATAACATACAGACTTCTTCTCCACGATTTAAAAAATCCTGAGAGCGCATTTAAACGACCAAGCTCTCAAACTTTTAAAAGTAGCCCGGATGAACGTAATATAGTTATATCTTTTATTCAAATGAAATTGGATAGTATGTCACCACTATCCATTTCTGATTCGTATTACAATCTGACCAGGAAATATTTAGATGCTTACGGATATGGTTTTAATAAAACAAAAGAAGGTCTTTCTATTCAGCGTGTGCCCGGCACTGATTTCATTACTGTAGAATTCATATCTGAAAATCCTAATCTTTCTGCCTTAGCGGCGAATGCTTTTTGTGAAGAATATATTCGTTATTACAAGTCTATAAAAACAACAAAAGTTGGTGAGTCTGTTGATTTCCTTAAACAGATAGTTGATGAAAAGAAAATTGAGTTGGATGAAAAACTGGAGACTCAGAAAATTTTCAAATCAGGAAATGGTATTGTTGAAGGACATGATGGAACGCAACTATCTTCACTTGAATTGCAACGCGATGAAATAAGATCAAAAGTTCATCGCCTTGAATTGACCCGCGACAGGCTGAGTGATGAAATCAGAAACTGGAATAATCCTAATGCTACATCCTCTACAAATAATGCCAGCAATCAGAGAATTGTAGCGCTGCGTGAAAAAGTAAATCGTCTTAACGACCAGTATATAACAGGAGGAGCAACAAACCAGGCTTTGCTTGACTCTGTTACCCGTCTTCGAAATCAATTGAATATACTGATGGAGAATTCATCAACCCGCCAGGTTGCCACACCTTCATCAGGCCTGTCTCTTCCTGATCTTCAATCAAAATTGAAAGATGCAGAAATTGAATACCAGGTCGAAAAAACAAATCTATCAATGGTTGAAGCCAAAATCAGAAGCCTTCAGTATATGCTTTCGGGTCAATTATCCAAAGAAGCTAAGCTTGAAGCTGTTCAAAAAGAAGTTGATCTGGCTTCACAGGAATATCTGAATGCTACTGAAAAATACAATGATGCCAAGAATCGTTTATTGGCGAATAATACTTTAAGACAAGTAAGCATTGCATTACCTCCATTAAATGCTGAGTCATCAAAGAAAATATTAATTATTGGATTGGCTGCCTTTAGCACATTTGCTATCTGCCTGTTTATAGTAATAGGTCTGGAAATGGTGGATCTTTCTATTAAAACTTCCGATAAGTTCAAACGTATCGTTGGTCTTGAACTGGCAGGTTCATTGAATAAAATTGATAGCAAGAATTTTAATATTCGTTCCATTTTCTCTCAATCGGGAAATGATGATGAGACTGAAATGTATAAATCTCTTCTTAGAAAATTGCGTCACGAGATTGAAACAATGAATGCTAAAGTTTTCCTGGTTACAAGTCCAAGAAAAAAAGATGGCAAGACTTTTACTGTCTTTTCACTTGCATACGTGTTGAGCCTGGTAAACAAGCGCGTGTTGATTATCGATACCAATTTTAAAAATAATTCACTCTCTCAAATTCTAGCAAAGCCAGAATCTGATATGAAAGTAATAGAAGGTTCCAGACGCAAGAATTTATTAATAGGAACACCAGGACAGAAGAAGAAAACAAGCAAGCCTGATTTTGCGAATGACTCTGATAGTGATGATGATTTCGAGGATGACAATACATATGATTTAATTAATCCAACCAAATACAAAAACATATACATTGTTGGAAATGCTGGTGGAGACAGTGAATCTCCAGCTGAGATTTTGTCAGGTAGAAATTTCGATAACCTGATTGCTGTATTAGCTGAAAGCTTTGATTATATCCTGATGGAAGGAGCGGCCCTTAACGATTTTTCTGACACGAAAGAACTTGTTAAGTATGCAGACAAAGTATTGACCGTTTTCTCTGCAGATTCAACAGTCAAACAACTTGATCGCGAATCAATAGCATACTTCAAGTCAATTGGTAAAAAGTTTGGAGGTTGTATTTTAAATAAAGTAGAGACTAAAGATATGAAGCTTTAGTGGATACTATCCAGCTTCATAATCTCATTGAATTTTTTCTCCTTCTGAATAAGTATTCGTTTAACAATTACCCGGGCTGATTCAGGATCAATGTCGCCATCTCTTCGATGGCGATTTGCATATCGAAGTCCTTTCTTAATCAGTTTCAAACTTACTTTTTCGTGATAAGGTTTTCGAAACACTTCCACATCAAAATCAACAGGGAAGTGGCGTTTCCCCATTTCAAAAACCTGGTCAATATTGTCAATTTCCGTAGCGTTCATTTCATCAAGCATGGCGTATACCTGATCTTCAGTTATTTTATCAATAGCCTTTAAGACTTGCTCAAGCGTGACACCTGATTTGTGCATGCTGTTAATGACAGCTTCAGCATTTTCGTTGAGTGGCTTCTTAATCTTTTCAATCTTCTTTTTAATCTTTCCGGGTACGTAAGCTGGAATTTCTTCCTCAGAAACAATTGCCTCAGCTACAACTTTTGGTAAAAAGGTTTGCACAGCAACAAAGCACGCCATACCAAGACAAACCAGACCTATGATTATCAGCGTTACCTTTTTTTTCATTAATTCTTTTTACTTTTCAGAAGTCACATTTAGCCAATGACTGAGGTCTTTGTTTAACAGGCGCTGTAGATTAATGATGTCTTCATGATAAACATCAAGGGTTAAGAACTTCTTTATCTCCGGGTCCATTTTCGGGCGGACAAGGTTCTTTCCTCTCATATTATTGATTTTTCTTTTCAGTAATATATTTCCCTTTAGTTTTGTCATAGTGCCCTGCGGTAATAATGCTTTTGCATACTTGCTCAATATTCCACCTTGCCCAATGATCTTATTAAAGAATTTATTTTTCACGAAACCCGATTGGTTATACCGGATAGTCTGATCAGGAACGAAATTCTTATCAACACCAAGAAACTCATAAATTTCTTTCATAATCTCTCCGCTCTTTTCCTGGAATTCATCATACAAATAAATTCTTATGTTTTCCTTTGGAAACAATTCAAAATAACGAGAGAGGTTTTTGTAATAGAAACCTTCTTTTATAAGATCGTTACGTTGCCACCAGATAGAATTTTTGTTAAGACAATCCGAGAAGTCTTCAGAGGGCAACCGATTTTCTCTTGCCAGGTGTAAGAAGCGTGAGTATAAACGATTTGCCGGCTGTCGAAGAATGGCAATCAGCTTCATGTTGGGATTGTAATGCTTGATACGTTCAGGGGCTTCTTTATGATACAAATATGTGTTTGAAGTTTCGCCCAAGATCTGTCCGGGTTTAGCTTCAGCAAAAAGATTCTGATATGCCTCCAGAGTAGTGACGGAACGTTGAAAATGCTTTATGTCGTCCTCATTGCCATGAAGATCTTCAAGCTTTGTATGCTCGTAACCAAAGAAGTTGGGTTCTTTTAATTTGGGCACAAAAATCTGTGGGTGTTGGTTAAGATATTTGTCAATAGAAGTTGTTCCGGATTTTCCGGCTCCTATAACCAGGAAATCAGGCATTTTATTTTTGGTGGTGGCCATTTTTAAAACAGTAATAAGATGTTAGTATGTAAAAGTCTTTTCCTAAGTGAGTATATTTATGTCCATAAAATGTTTTGAAGTTAGCAAAAGTGTGGGAGTCTATCAATGCGTCTTTGTTTCTTCCAGAAGATTTGACGTGATGATAATAGCCTCGAACACGTTTGAACTTTGTGGCATTTAAGACTTTGATCATTTTAAATATAACACATTGGCTTTATCCCCTTCATCTCCCTGGCTTAGCAGGGGGTTTTATTCTTTACTAAACAGGTTCAGCATTGTTTTCTATGGTTTTCTAAACGTAGTTTTTATGTTTAGAATGATGACGGAGGAGGAGAATGGAACCTGGGCTTTGTTCATCACTATTACTACAGTCATGGAACTAACCCGTAACGGGCTAATCAGAAATCCCATGATTACATTTATTGCCAGCTCAACCTCGCAGTCTGAGAAATACTCGGTCATCACGGCTTCGTTGATAATGCATACCATTGTAGTAGCTATCATGTCATTAGCTGTGTTGTTTGGTGCTGTACCGATGGCCAAATTCTGGAATGCACCACAGCTTGATATGCTGTTTTATATTTACATCCTTCGGGGGTTTGCGCTTATTCCATGCTATCACTTTGAATATATCCAACATTCAAGAGCGGATTTTAAAGGTGTATTCTGGGGCAACTCTGTGAGGCTTGCGCCGCTCGGTATCTATACCATGATAGTCTACCTCTTAAACAAACCAACATCACTTGTTGAACTAGCTATGGTTCAGCTTATCTCAACGATTGCCTCAGCTTTTGTTGAATATCAGTATGTAAAAGACGTTCCATTATTCTATAAGAAATTTGACCGAAGCCTGGTTAAAAAAATGTTATCCTTTGGCAAGTATACATTGGGAACCTCCATCAGCTCAAATGTAGTGCGTAGCACAGACAGCTGGATGATTGGCAGAATGATAAGCCTTGATGCAGTAGCATCATACAATCCTGCGTTGCGAATAGCCAACCTTGTAGAAGTGCCGACACTTGCAATCACCAACCTTGTTTTTCCACAGGTGAGCCGTAAGATGCGTGAAAGTGGAAATAAAGGTATTCAGGATGTTTACATAAAATCGGTAAGTCTTATCCTCGCGATTATGTTACCTATGATGATACCGTTTTATGTGTTATCAGATTTTATCATAGAAGTTATTTTTACATCTAAATATTCAGACGCTGCACCTATACTTAGAATCACAATTTTCTTTATGCTGATTCTTCCATTCAACAGGCAATTCGGTACCGTTGTTGATGCGTTAAAGAAACCTAAACTGAATTTTTACCTGTTAGTTATGATGGGTATTCTCAATGTAATTCTTATATATTTTCTTGTTCAGAGCATGGGATTGAAAGGCGCAGCTTATGGTACTTTAATTTCGTACCTCATCATTTTGGTAATAAACCAGGTTATTTTAAATAAGTTGTATAACATCAATACATTTAAAGTTTTTCCAGCCATTTGGGAATGGTATAAGATGGGTTGGAATGTTGGCTGGCGTCAATTTTATAAAATTATCGGAAGATGAAACCTATGGAGTTTGATATCATCATGCTTGCTTTACCCCGATGGGATGGTCAATACTCTTCAACATCATACTCATTGGCCAAAGCATTGTCAATGCACGGAAGAGTATTCTATATAGACAACCCGTTTACGTATAAAGATTACTATGGTGGCCGCAGTAAAGATCAGATCTCCAAAAGAAAGAGTGCTCTTAAAAAAGGGAAAAATATTTTCATTACACCTGATGCCAAGTATCCAGATCTTGTAGCCGTTACTCCAAAGTTAACATGGCCTATTAACTGGCTGCCACAAGGTGTTGTTTATAATGCTATTTCAAAGATTAACGACACGATAGTTGAAGAATGCATTAAGGAAACGATAGAGACATACAATATCAAAAAGTATGTATTCATCAACTCCTTCAATCCATTATACGGACGTTATTTTAGTAAACGTTTAAAACCTTATAAAACCATTTATCACAGTGTTGATGATATCAGTAAGTCAGCATACGTTGCAAAACATGGCACCCGACTGGAAAACGAGGCCGTTAAGAATGCAGACCTGGCACTTGTAACTTCGATGGAGTTAAAGAGGCTTAATTCACAGTATTCAGCGAACGTATTTTACTTGCCGAATGCTGCCGACGTAGCGCTGTTTAACAGGGCTGTTAAAGAAGATTTACCAATGCCATCGGAGATAAAAAAGATTTCTCCAGGCAAAAAAATTATTTGTTATACCGGCAACATCTGTCACCGGCTTGACTATGAATTGTTAGTTAAGATAGCGAACAGTTATAAAGATGCTATCCTGTTAATGGTTGGTCCATTAGCAAATGATAACTATAAAAAGGCTGGATTAGACACGCTTACAAACGTTGTTTTTACAGGTAAGAAATCTATTGAGGAGCTGCCTGGTTATTTGAAATATGCTCACTGTTGTATAATTCCGTTCCTGTGTATTCCGCTTACAAAAAGTATATATCCGCTTAAAATTAATGAGTACTTATCTGCTGGCAGACCTGTCGTAACTACTAATTTCTCAGAGGATATTGCTAATTTTTCGGATATTGCACTTGTTTCGAATGATCATAATGAATTCCTTCAGAACATTGGTAAGTCACTTCTCATGGATAGTAAGGATGATATTCAGAAACGAGTAGAATATGCTGCTGGTAATAGCTGGCAGGCGAGGGCTGAACAATTTTTAGAGATTGTTAAATAGACAATAGTCATGAGCGAAGAAGATAAAGGACCGGACTATAAGACTTTTACAGATAAAGATCTTGTTAAGATCCTTGCTTATCTTTTTGTTTTTGCAATTTACGCTGTGGTTTTTATGAAAATACTTTTCCTTGATTAGTATGTACCTGGAGAGGATAAAGACCCGATATCCATCTGCTCTACTGGTAACAGCTTTGCTGGTTGTTGCATTGTTAGTGCCTTACCTGATGGTTCACGTTGGAATCATAATAGGCCCATTGATTGCCGCTGCCATTTTTGGTATTGGTTTCTTTGTGATGATGCTGAAGGATTACAAGCTTTCAGTTTATGCCTGCTTTTTCATTTCAGTCTTCATGTCATTTTTCGATAGGGCTTATGATATTCCCGTTCCAATGGGGGTAGTACTTGATGCCATAGCTGTCTTATCTTTTTTTTCGATTTTTCTAAATCCCAAAGACAGACCTGATTGGACTGATTTAAAACATCCTATTACTTACCTCTATATTTTTATAGTAGTTTATCAACTGCTTCAGGCATTTAATCCTAATGCCGTTTCACTTGTTGGTTGGATGGTGTCTCTCAGGGGTAATACTTCATTTCTACTTTTCCTGGTTTTTATCCACATGTTTAATTCTGTAAGTAATCTTAAAAAGTTTACTTACCTGTGGCTTGGCTTGGCTTTAATAGTTGCTCTTTATGGCATTTTCCAGGAAAAGTTTGGCCTTACAGATTTCGAAACGAAGTGGGTATATTCTTCCACAGGCAGAGCCAAGCTTCTTTTTATATGGGGACACATGAGAAAATTCTCATTCCTTTCAGACCCCTCAGCCTTTGGACTTTTTACTGGCTTTAGTGGGCTGGCCTGTTTGGTTCTGGCCGTTGGCCCTTTCAAACAATGGCATAGGATTGCCCTTTTTATCATGGCCTGTCTCATGTTTATATCCATGTCTTTTTCGGGCACGCGCACAGCCATTGCCATGGTGGCTATTGGCGTAGCTTTTTATATCGTTCTAACCATCAGAACACGGAGAACCCTTATGATAACAGTGGCTGTTATTGTGGCTGTAGGATTACTTTTGTTTGGTCCGTTTTATAACGGCACGGTTAAACGAATAAGATCCACTTTCTTTTCGGAAGGCGATGCTTCTATGGGGGTGAGGGACAAGAAGCGTGTGAGACTTCAGAATTATGTGCTGTCACATCCTTTTGGTGGAGGGATTAACACTACCGGGGGAAATGGATTAAAGTATTCTAAAGGACATTCTCTTGCAGAAGGTTGGGATGCTGACAGCGGATATTTGCTAACAGCGCTTGAACTTGGATGGATAGGCCTGATCATTGGTATGGCATTTTTCTATGCTGTAATAGGAAAGGGAATTGACAATTACTTTGTTATAGAAGATCCTTTTTTAAAGACGATTACATTAGCTTATATTGTGCCTTTTATGGCCCTTTCAATAGCCCATTTCGCGCAAGATGCAATGTTTCAAAAACCTGTATATTTGGTAGTTACTGCCACGTATGCACTCATGATAAAGCTTCCGTCACTCGAAAAACAAACAACAACCAACAATATAAAATAACTATGAAAAAGGTTCTGGTTCTATTTATTACCGTAATGTCATTACAAGCACATGCTCAGAATATTGATTATAACAAAATAATACTACCTGATAACGTGCGTGACGCGGAGTTCCCTGAAAAGCTGGTGCAGCTGGCATGGAAGAATCATCCTTCAAATGAAGTTTTCAGAAGAGAGGTTAATAAGGCCGTACTTGATAAAAAGAGATTCAGTATGGACTGGCTTAACATCGTTAACCTCCAGGGTAACATTAATCAGTATGTAATTGACGATATACGTGGAGTACAGTATACTGATAAGCAACAGGCAGCTGCTGACCGTTATGCATTTTATCCAAAGTATAACGTTAGAATTTCCATAAACCTCGGAAACTTCTTTACAATACCTTATGATATTAAAAAGAGCAGACAACAAATAGCGATCACAGAAGCTAACCTTAACGTTCAAAAATTACAGATAAGAGCTAGTGTTCTTAAAGCGTATAATCTTTTCCTGATGACAGAGAAAGCTTATAAGATTCAATCGCAGATGCTCTCTGATACTGAAAGCGCTCATAAGCTGGTGGAGCAAAAATTCAAAAACGGAGAAACAACATTTGAAAACTATGTACTTAGCCTCAATAATTTCAATCGCATTTCAATTGCTATTCTAGAGGCAGAGAATGCATACAAAAATTCAAAGCTTGATCTTGAACAGCTTATCGGACTAAAAGTAGAAGAAGTCAGATAAAAGTGCGTCTTTAATTCTCTTGCAAGCTAATTGACTTTGTCTGTTAATTAACTGTGTATGTTGGCTGAAATTTTGCAGAAAGGAGCAAAGGGAAAAAACACGTCCGTTACTAATTTCTTTTCTGTAAAATTTCCCAATGGAAAATAAAAAATTCCTTCACTATATACATTTCTTTCGTGGTCTCGCCATATTGTTTATTGTAGGGCTTCATGCCTGCATTTCTTTAAATTGGGGAGCATCAGTTCTTTCGAAAAAAATCGTCCTGGTTCTTTTTAATAATGGAACAGTTCTCTTTGTTTTCATTTCCGGTTATTTATTCTACCATCTTAGTAAAGATCGTTTCGATTACTTTGATTACCTGAAAAAAAAGTTTCTGTTTGTAATTCTTCCTTACCTGTTTGTCTCTATCCCTGCCCTTATTGATAAATTCTTCATTGATAAGATGGGAGATCATTGGTGGATGGATCATGGATTTGGCCAGAAATCCTATTTAGCAAAACTCTTAATACTTCTTGTAACGGGCAGACACATGGGAGTACTTTGGTTTATTCCCATGATTTCAGTTTTGTACATATTCTCACCATTAATACTTCGTTTTGCAAAATCTAAATCATTTCTATTCATAGCACCTATTATAATTATTTGTGGGCTGTTTTCATTCAGGTTCGGCTATTATGCTAACATCGGTCTTTCACTGATCTACTTTGTTCCGGTGTATCTATTTGGAATCTGGATATACAGAGTTCACGATGTAATTTTTGAACACGCCAGGATCATACTTCTTGGAGGAGCAACAGTATATCTTTCTATGAGCGTTCTCGAAATTCTGGAATGGATTCCATTTGATGACCTGATACGAATACGTGATGGGTATGTAACATACGAAGGCTTCAAGCTCAATTATAATAAACTGAAAATGGAGATACTCTGCGTGGTAGCGCTGGTATTATTTTACAAAATGAACGACAGGAAAATGCCAATGTTAAAATTGCTGGGCGACTATAGCTTTGGGATCTTTTTTGTCCATCTGTATATTATCGAAATTTTAAGATTATTAGATCGTGGAGGTATTGCCAATATTTCACCTCTTAATCTTATTATCTTTATTCCATATTATCTTTACATAGCCATATCAACAGTTCTCATTGTGAGGTTTGTTAAATATATCTTGAAAGATAATAGCAGGTATTTTATTGGCAGTTAATTTCTAATGGTTGATGAGTAAGCAGGTCTATTACGTTGTTATATGTATTATTGCCAGTTCTGTTTTTTTTACATCTAACCAGTTTTTAGGTGGATATTTATCTTCACCAGAACACCTGGGAAAAGAAATTCAATCACCGAAAGATTCGCTGTATGAATACAACCTCATAAAAAAAGCTCCATTCAAGTATCGTATACTTTTTACTTCCATTGTAAAATCCAGTTTTGAATTACTATTTGATTCGGGTGATAGCGATGGTTTTTACTATTCGTATAAAGCATGGAGTCTTCTATTTGTTGTTGCAGCTTCATGTTTGTTTTTTTATCTGCTAACATTAAATGGATTTAATGACTCGCTTAGCTTTGCTGGAACGTGCGTGTTCTTGTTATTGCCGCCACTCCTAATGGCATATACAGTGCCTGTTCATACAAGAGAAGACCCCTTAGGATACTGTATTCTTTTTTTAGGCCTTATTCTAATCATCAAGAATAAATCATGGTTTTTTCTTATAGTGGCACTTGTTGGCGCTTTATGCAGAGAAACTCTTTTGTTGCTACCGTTATTATATTTCCTTTTCAGTAAAGATCAGAACCTGATTCGTAAACTTCTGATTACAGGACTGCCGTGCGTTCTGTGGGTTCTATTACGACTTCTAATGGAGAAAACTCCGTATGATTCGCTTGAAGGATTTCATTGGAATAATAATAACCCCGAGCAGGTAGTTGGCTTTTTATTTCTAACGTACAATATCCTCTGGCTTCCCGTTATCTTTTTTATTTTAAAATTCAAAACCACAATCCTTCAGGAAACGAATAACGTAAGATTGTTCTTTTATAAATCTTCATTGGTTGCATTGGGATTGATTTTATTGACAACATATCTTGGGGGTATTTACAATGAAATCCGATTACTTTATCTCGGAGTTCCATGGGTTATCGTGATCTCATTGACTTACTTTGAAAAGTATAGCGACGACATTTTTAAAATAATACGTTCCGGAAGTTATGTAATCTTTGTTGTGCTATGTCTTGTTGGTGCAGGATGTCTTCTGTTCTTTACTTTAAAGTATCAACAGGTTCTTATAAAGCCAGGTAGGTACAAAATTCCTTATCACCTCTGGATTATTATTTCAGTAATTTACTTTACAATATCATTAGTTCTGATGCCTGCTTTTGTTAAAGTGTTTTTAAAAAACAAACAACATGAAAGCTTCTGATCTTTTTCAAAAACAGATTTCTGAGAAGAACGCTATTCGATTAGAATATCTTTTAATTGTTGTTACTGCTGTTCTTCCCTTGTTCTTTAACTACCCATATCGTATTAATTTATTTCTGGCGTGGGAGGGAGCTTATAGAATATCTATTGGCCAGATTCCCTATCAGGATTTTGGTACACCTGTTGGTTATGGATTCTGGTTATTGCCAGCACTATTCTTTAAAATTTTTGGTCCGTATGTTTATACGTTACTTATTGTACAGGCATTCATCAATATTCTATCGGGGATCTTATTTAAAAGTTTTTTAAAGCTCTTCAACATAACGGCCAGTGCTCATGTATTACCGTTGCTTATTTTTGTATTGTCTTATTCCATGTTCAATTTCTGGCCATGGTATAATCATTTTGTTTTTGTTGTAGAACTTGGCGGACTTTATTTATTGTGCTCACAGATAGTAAAGCCATCAGATTCGCGAAAGCTATTAACTATTATTTTTAGTGGGATAGTAACAGCTTTTGCCTTTATGACGAAACAGGATACAGGAGGTTTGGCCTTCTTTATCTGTCTTGCAATTTTGATTTTTGATTTTATATACGAGCGCAGATTTAAAACAGCTCTGATCTTTATTGTTGGTTATGTTTCTTCAATGACCCTGTTCATTGTTCCATTCCTAGCTTATGACTTTTCATACTGGTTCAACATGGGACAGTTTCCTCACTACGCCAGGGTTGATAAATTTGATTTAATCAATGAGTTTTTAGGAGCATCTGAGTTTATCAAGTTTTATCTCGTATTGATTTTATTTCTCTTCATTATAAAATTTAATCAGGGAATTAATTGGAAAGAAAACAAGATCTATATTCTTTTTGCTTTTTTAACATTCCTGATTTTAGCACAGGCTTCTATTATTCAGATTACAAGCTACACACCAATTGATGGTAATATTTACTTCCACAGTTTTGCAATAGCATTCCTTGTATTTCATTTTACCGGTCAGGTGAATTATTCAAAGCTTGTAACACTTACAACATTAAGTTTGGTTATCTGCTTATGGTGGTCTGGTGTTTTCTGGTCGAGGTTTTTAAAAGAGAAAGTTCAAAAAGTTCTTGTTGACAATTCGGGGTCAAAGAAGAATGTAATTTCAAAAAGAACGTATCTGATGGGAAGTGATTCTTCTGCGGGCTTTAAAACGAGCAGCCGTTCAAAATGGGTTGTTTCAAAAGTGCCTTCTTTTAAACGGATAAAAATTCCACAGGGAACAGAAGATGGTATTCATCAGATTATGACGATGCCCGAAGCTGCTAAGAAAAATTTAAAGATGCTTAACATGTCTGAACTTACGTCGTTGGCATTTGATATGGGTTATGATTTAGAAACGGGCTCCAAATATCCATTATGGTTTCATAAGGGAGTAGCTTTCTTTGATCGTGAGGTTGATAACTTCTGTGGAAGAATTTCAAGAAAGGAATATGATATCATTTTGTTCGAAGACATTCCCAACGTGAATCAATTCTACTCCTATGAAGTGAGAGATTGCATTAAAAATAATTACACATTCAAGTTTAAATTTTTGGCACCGAGAGTTCCGGAAATCTCATACATTGAAGTTTATACTAAAAAGTAAAATAGCGTGATGAATAAAAATGTATTGATTTTAGGAGCAACGTCTGATATGGCGGCGGCATTTGCAAAGAAATTTGCGCAAGAAGGATATTCACTCACACTGGCAGCAAGAAATAAAGAAGCATTGCAACGAACTGCCTCTGATCTCAGCATCCGATTTCAAGTTGATGTTAATGCCATCCCTTTTGATGCACTTGATTTTGCTTCGCATGATCAGTTCTATAAAGGTCTAAAAACAAAGCCAGATATCGCTATTTGTGTTTTTGGTTTACTGGGCGATCAGTTGAGCGCTCAACACGATTGGTCTGCGTGCCTCACAATTCTAAATAGCAACTACACAGGAGCTGTATCAATCTTAAATATCATTGCTAATGATTTTGAAAGTAGAAAGGAAGGTGTGATTGTTGGAATAAGTTCGGTGGCGGGTGAACGTGGCAGACAAAGTAATTATCTATACGGTAGTGCTAAAGCAGGCTTTACCGCATATCTCTCAGGACTTAGAAACAGAATGACTGCCAGTGGTGTTCATGTGATGACCGTTAAGCCTGGTTTTGTTAAAACAAAAATGCTGGATAGTATGAAAACGCCTGGTCCTATCACTGCTAGTCCGGATGCTGTTGCAACAGCCGTTTATAAAGCTGTTCTAAAAAGAAAAGATTCCATTTATGTTTTATGGATGTGGCGGTGGATTATGCTGATAATAAAAAGTATTCCTGAAGGAATTTTTAAGAAACTGAAATTGTAATGACCAATTTCTATTTCTTAAGAATCTCATCTATTTTTTCTGCTATAATCTGATTGCCGTTGGGAGAGACGTGACAAAAGTCAATATAGATATATTCATCTTTGTCAAATTTGTCACTTAGGTCGTAAACCCAATCATAGTTTTTAGCTTTAATCTTTTCCTTAATGAGCCTGTAAACATTGGCGAAATTTTTCCCCAGTTCTTCGTCAAGCTTAAGATAATCTACTTTAGGTTTTCCAACAAAAGCAGCAGGTTGTAGTACGGCAATAAATTTTCCACCTCTGTTTGTAACAAGTTCGTGAGCTATCTCCCAATTTTTAATCATGATGTCAGCTATCTCTTCTGCCTTACCTTTTTCTCCCAGGCAATTGTAAAGTGGTTTTGGGTTCTTCTTTTTTGATGAGTACTTGTTAATCATCTTGATAATGTTCTCAGCAAAGGTTTTAGTGAGAGCCTCTTTAACAAATGATGATCGCTCTACATAAAGCTTTGATCTAAAAAGAGGAACTAACCTGTGCGATGGTAGCTCTTCTATTTCACTCGGGCAAAGAAAAGCTGCATCATTTACGCCATCATAAAATATCACAACATCAGCTTTTGTATTCTTCGAATAAAGATTGATTAATCCATCAAGTTCCTGTCTTGAATTGTAAGCTAACTGTCCCTGGTTACTAACCCGGTAGTTAGGATTAAGTGTATTAAATAAAGCAGGTATCGTATGTTGATCATCAGAACCTTCACCCCACATAGTTGATCCTCCGAAGAAGAATACAGATGTTGATGAGTCTGTTGATGTAGCGGGAGGGGTGTGAACTCTAAAACCCTTTTCATCTACATGTGTAGTTGTGCCTGTATATGATAATACCTTCCATTCTACAAAAGGTTCATATTGATGCTTTAGACTATTGTAATCCTTGAATATAGCCTTAGCCAGTTCTGGGTCTTGCTTATAATTAGGAAGTGCTTCTCTGCCTGCTGTTTTAGTGCCTTTAAGAAATAAGCCACACAGCCAGTTAGTAATAAATATTAATACAATGAAGGTAATTATATTAATAGACAACGTCTTTATAATAGATCGTATTTTAGAAATGTTCATAGGGAAACATAAAAAAAACCTAATCACAAGATTAGGTTTTTTTGTTTGATTTGATTTCTGAGAACTGATTAATTTTTAATCATTAGTTTCTTTTTGATCACGTTAGTTCCCTGATGAACATGAACGATATACATACCATTGATAAGTGTTTCACCTGGAGTGATGCGCACACCATCTTTAAGTTGTTGCTGATCAAAAGCATTGTTATAAACTGATCTGCCCATTATGTCGAGTACACGAACATTAGCCTGACCTTTGTTTAATCCTTCTGCTATTCTAATGTTGATATTATCAGATGTTGAAGGATTTGGATAGAGGTTAAAGGCTTCTTCAGAAAGTACTTCTGCAGCAGCTACACTTTCAGGAACGATAGTAGAAACTCTGGCAGGAGGAACGGCAGGTGCTGTACCACTCTTCAATGCAGCATCAGGAATATTCACCCAGTTGTTTCCGCTATCAGGACCTTTCCATTGTACAGTCAAAGATTGTCCACCTGTGTATTCAAAGAATTTAACATTTATCGGATATGGACCTGATGCTAAAGTCTGGGTTGCACTTGTTACAGTTACGGCACCATGTAAACCATCGTTATCTACGATAACTACATTGTTCAATGTTAACCGGCTTCCATCATCAGAAGTTGTTCTGAATTGGTAATTACCTGGCGTTGTGATATAAAGATAACCATCAAAGTTAAAGTAGAAGAAATCTTCTTGTGTTCTTGGTGCCAGCGTGAAATTCGTTACGTGGCCAGTAAACTCAGGAGTATTCCAGGTTGTAATCTGGTCAAGATCTGTCCAAGCCCCTGTGCTATGTCCGTATGTTAAACCAGATACATAAGTAAAACCCGCTACCTGATTGCTTATACCTGATTCAAGACCACCTAAATCAACAGCTTTAATTTTGATATAATACCCTGCATTCAATGGGAGATTACTTAAAACATAGGTTGACGCATTTGAACCAGTTGCTATGCTATCAGTACCATAGTATACCATATATTGTCTTATGCCAGTGTTATCAGTAGAGGCAGTCCATGCTAACGTTATGCTATGATCAGTATTTGATACAACATGTAAGTTAGTTGGTGTTGAAGGAGGTACAAGATCAGCATCTGTTGTTACAATAAGATTGATTGTTTTAGAATCTGCAGGAGCATACTTTGAACGTGATGTAGCATTGATTGCTCTTACTTTGTAATCATAAGACACTGATGGTTCCAGGCCGCTGTCGTGGAATGTTGTAGCATTAGCAGCAGTTCTTCCGGCGAAGTTGAATATTCCACCTGGCTTTCTTCTCCAGATCTCATAACCTGTTTCGCTCGATGAATTATCAGTCCATGATAAATCAACTGTAGTTTGAGATTTGCCTGTAGAAATGAAGCTTGTTGGAATGTTATCGTCTGTCATGTAAGGAGCTGAATTTCCAAAGTATAAATTGACAGGATCAGAAGTAGGACTAGGACAATTGTCAAAACCTTTTGTTGAAAGTGTAAAGACTCCATTTCCAGTAGTGCCCGATGAAGTTACAGAATACAATCTAACGGTATCATCTATTGTATTGCTTGGTATGTTGATCAAAACACCATTTTTATACCAGTAGTAATGATCATCTACATTCACTGATTTAAGTTTTACGGTATTGTAAACGCTGCTATTATCGGGACCACGCATAGCAGTGGTACCAATAACTGTAAAGGCAGCCTGAGCAGGACTACTTAATGTAACGGTAACAGGAGAAGACCAACTGTTCCAATCAGACTCAGAAGATGGACTTGCAGATTTTCTGCTGAAACGTGCTCTGTAAACACCAGGCTCCATGGCAATATATTCGGCAGCATTGGCACCATCTATAGTAACACCATCTTTTTGCCACTGGTATGCAAGGAAACCAAAAGCAAATCCAAGCTTAGCACCTTGACCTGTAGTTCCGCAAATGGTAGGGTTATCAAAGAAAACTTTTATATTAGACTTGTTCTTGGACAAAATCCAGGTGAAGAAATCGGGTTCTGCATAAGCAGTATTCCATGTTCCGTGGCCGAGATTAGGATAGAGTGTATAACGAACGCCTACACCTGCTTCATGAAATTGCTTAACATATAATTCTGTCTTACCAGGTGTTGGACCTGTATCCTGACCACCCTGGAATGTCCAGATAGGAATGTTTGCTATTTTTGGTGCTAATCCTTTGCTGTTGATGCTTGCATCACTGATAGCAGACATCGGAAGGGCAGCTGCGAATAGCCATGGTGCTCTTTTTATAGCTTCATATACACCAGCACCACCATCAGAAAGACCGTGGATATAAATTCTGTTTGGATCAATGTTATACTTTTTAATAAGAAGACGGATCAGTCGGAGTTCATTTTGAACAGAAGCTACATCCCATCCATTAAGATTTTGAGCGTGAAGCACGAAACCTGGGAATGCTCGAGAAGGCAATGTTGGATCGTTAGGTAATTTTCCGGCAGCTAAATTTCTTGCAGTCAATTCTGGAGAACCAGCGTGGATAAGACTGTTATCGTTGCTTAATAATTGTGAGTTAGGATCAGTTGGAGCAAGAGGATTGTTAGTGATAGGATTCCATGTGCTGGTAGCCCAGAAACAGCTAGTTCCCCAGCAGTTTGCTCTTTCACCAAGGCCGTGCATCATAACAAGTAATGGAAAGCCTTGTGAGTATGATTGGCTGTAACCTAAAGGAAACAGCAATCGGTAATTCATAATGAAATTGTCTTTGGTTTTTATCTTTTCGCGCAAGTTTCCTTGAGTATAAGGACTTGTGTCATAAGATGTCATGTCGAGGTAAGTGTTTGTCTTAACCCCAGGTGAGCTTTCTCTGAAGCTGAAGGTTACGTTTTCCTGGAGATAGAAATAATCGGTTGCAGATTTTGCAAGCCGGATGTCTAGTGTGCCGTAAGGCATTGTGGTGTTGTAGACATAGGAGGTATCTACTTGAGCAATGCTGCTGGTGCAGACAGAGAGGAAGAATACCCAGAAGCCAACTAATTTTTTCATAGGTTTTAGATTAATAGAGATTAAAGCATAGAGTTCTTGAAAGTGTTACGAAGGTAATATTTCGATGTAATTTTTTCACTGAAAATTGATAATAAATCTACAATATTGAGTAATAATGACGTTTTATCGTCTTTTATGTCATTTAGTAACCATTAAAGCATGTAAAAAAAATGTAATGTTTTTGCGGTTACCTCACTAATTTGAATAAAATCTTGTTTTTAGTTGCAAATAGTGACCTGGATCTTTGAATTCTATTATTAAAGTATTCCAATTCGTCAGGCCTTTAGAATCGGCTAATTATGTAGTACAAAATTGGGGTAACGGATGCTCGTTTAAATCTGATCCAGACTTTTTCTTTTCAGGATTCCAATCTTTTTGAAATGACTTGGGGTTAGTCCTGTTACTTTCTTGAACTGATTACTTAAGTGAGAGATGCTACTATAATCCATCTCCATTGCAATCTGGCTTAATGTGAGCTCATCGTAGACCAGTAACTCTTTTACCCGTTCAATTTTTTGATTAATGATATAGTGCTCTATTGTTATTCCCTCTATTTCAGAGAAGAGACCGCTGATGTAAGAATAATCTTTACCGACCTGTTGCGCTATATAATCAGAATAGTTGGCTTTTAGAGGTTTGCTTTTATCATGATGAATCACCTCAATAATAATATTCTTTATTCTCTCGATTAGCAATGATTTCTTGTCATCCAATAATTCAAATCCTACGCATTCAAGTGATGATTTTATTTGTTCACGTTGTTCATCATTGAGTTGGTCCTGAAGTTCAACCACCCCAAGAGCAATGGATAATGGTTTTACTCCAAGTTTCTGGAATTCCTGATTGACCACTAATTTGCAGCGATCACAAACCATATTTTTAACAAATAACTTTTCCATTCCTGATGCCAGAAGAGATTAGAAGAAACGACTTACAGCTGCAATAACAATTAAAGAAGGGAGATTGGTTCGTAAGAGAAGAGTATCAGAATTTGTAATTCAAATACAAGCCGGTGGTTCTGTTTCCATATGTGGGTGTTACCGAAAGAGTGCCATTTCTAGCGGTTTTTTTACTCTTTCCCCATTTGTATTGATGTGTGGCATAAACAATATTGGTCGATAAAATACCAACACCAGCTCCTGCAATAACATCCGAAAGCCAATGACGATTGTTTAACACTCTGAACGCGGCAACGCCCGTTGCTACAGTATATGCTCCTATAGAATATAAAATGTTTTTATGTCCATATTCCTTCGCAAGAAAAGTAGCTGCAGCAAATGCCTGAGCTGTGTGACCGGAAGGAAATGAATTTTTGGCACCCGTATCTGGCCGAGGTTCACCAACAATTTTTTTTGTTGGAAAAACGATGGCTGTCATTAGAAGTTCTGATTTAATGAAGAGTGCTGTCTGGTTCGCGATGTCGTGTTTTCCTTTTATGCCACCAAGTCGAAGTGCAAAGACAGCGGCTGCAGGCGCATATTGGAGATAGTTGTCAGCATGCGTAGAAAAATTCTTGAAGTGATTGTTGCGTTCTTCACGCACTTCATGGTTGTTAAAGAAATATTCATTTGCCCCTTTATTGGCAGCGATAATACCTCCGGTGGTGATAAGACTTATCGGTACAATCCATTCTGATCTCTTCCATTTCTTTTGCTTTTTAGTAGCCGGATTGCTCGCAGTGCTATCAGAAGGCAAGCTTTGTGAGTAACCTTCATTGCTTACCAAGGCTATGGATGCTAAAATGAGAAATGTGTATATTGTACGCATGCAGATTTAAATCTGCGCAATTTTAATCAATTCTCAAATGGTTTTAGTCATCCATTTTTTCCACCATGATTGAAACACGACCAATCCCCAGATTCGTGCGTGAATGTCTCCCGGGTTGCTGGAGAATAATTGTTTTTTAAGTTTCTCTATTTCCGGATAATAAAAAACCTTTTGCTCTTCAATGAATTTTTGCGAGAGCAGATTATCCATGATTTCTGATTTCATTTCTTTGCGAAGCCACTTGAGCAAGGGAACTTCAAATCCTTTTTTAGGACGATTATATAGTTCGGCAGGCAAAGTATCCCGGTAGGCATCCTGAAGTACACTTTTTCGAAGTGATTTATTTATCTTGTAA
>DATCRE010000094.1:0-2546 GCA_036569145.1 Cyclobacteriaceae bacterium | reverse complement strand
GTTCATGGTAATGGCCGCACCGATAACACTTTCTGTAGGAGGACGTTTATTAATGGTGCTGGTTGCATTAAGATTTAAGTCAATGCTCAAGCGATCGTCCCATGCCTTTTGAGTTACGTTGATACGACCTGTATAACGTTTCATGTTACTGGTTTTGATAACACCATCCTGATCTTGCATTCCTAAAGAAGCATAGTAAGAAAGTTTCTCTGCGCCTCCACTCATGGTAAGATTATGATTTTGAGTCATGGCTGTTCTTGATATTTCCTTCTGCCAATTGGTATTACCCAATGAATCTTCAAGTACACCACCTGCAGCAACTACTTGCTTTCTATATTCATCAGCACTGAATACTTTAAGTGGTCTCGCCATTTTAGAAAAACCAATGTTGCCAGAATAAGTAATGCTTGACTTACCTGATTTGCCTCGCTTGGTGGTGATCATAATAACACCGTTGGCACCACGCGATCCATACATGGCTGTAGCAGAAGCATCTTTCAAAACAGTAATGGATTGAATATCCTGGGGGTTAATGAAATTCAATGGGTTGGTAGATCCACCGGTTGTTGAATTATCAAGAGCCATTCCGTCAACAACAAACAACGGTGTGCTTCCAGTTCTAACGCCACCCGGACCACGAATAACAATTGATTGTGTTGCTCCCGGCTCACCACTTGAAGATGTTACATTTACACCCGATACTTTACCCTGAATGAGTTGTTCAGGTGAATTTAAAATTCCTTTGTTGAAATCTTCACTCTTTACTGTAGCTACTGCACCGGTTACATCTTTTCGTTCTTGTGTTCCATAACCAACAACAACAACTTCTGATAGTGTAGAAGCATCTGCTTTTAACGTAACGTTAATTTCAGATTGACCTCCTACTGAAACTTCTTGTGTTACTGTTCCTACAAAAGAAAAAACCAGAACAGATTGGCCTGATGAAACGGAGATAGAATATTTTCCTTCAACATCACTCACTGTTCCTTTACTTGTTCCTTTCTCTAAAATGCTTACACCGGGAAGAGGCGAGCCTGTATCATCCTTAACGATACCACTTACTGTTATAGTTTGAAAGAAACCAGTTGCCGATGCCACGGCTCTTGAACTTAAAGCTGCCAGCATCAGAATAAGAAAAACGCGAAGAACATGTACGTTACGTACATAGCGCAAATTTGACGGATAAATTTTTTGCATAGTTTAATATTAGATTGTTGATTTATAAATGCTGATAGACTTACCTGAATAGCAAAGTCGATAGAACAGTTTGTTAGGCTAATAAGACTGTCAGAATTTGGGCGCAAATAAATCTTTCTATTCTGCCCTAATTGAATCTTATTGTTATTGTTGAATTAAGTTAATGATGCTACACCACCTGAATTGGTGTTTAGGATTTTTTTCGCAATCGAATTTAACTGAATGGAAAAATTTTTGAAAACCTCTGATCAATAAATAATACCTGTTAAAGAAAAAAGAAGTGACTACGTAACACAAAACTTTATGTTAATATGGAAACATTAAGACAACATGAGCACATATACACACATACACATAAATAATTGTGTCGAACTACACAGCAATGCATCAGGAATTTGTTTGTAATTTTTTAAAATGATAATAGTAATTTAATATACCTGAAAAATTGGACGAGGTATACGCTATGCAACAGCAAACATTATTAATGCTAAATCAAATGTCTGCTCATCAGCTTTGCTATCCAGATAAAAAGAAAAGAAAACAGTATGAACACTGCTGTTAATACAAGACAGTTTATAAAAACCTGGTTATAGCCCAGGCTTGTAACATTAACGAAAGGATAAGGATAAAATCCTGAGAAGTTGCCACGAACTAAAATAAAAATTGAATACATGAATGGATAAAGTAGCCAGTACCATACGTTTCTCCAGGCAAGTTCATGCCTGGAAATTCTCAGAATCCAATATCCAATAAATAAGATCGGTATAATAGTATGCAACACTTCATCAACAACAAGCTGCAATCCTTCAGGATCCCACATTGAGCGCAATATCATATTGTAAACTACACCTACAACAGTAATGTAAACAGCAATGGCTGTGCCCGTTGATTGCTTCGAAAAGAAAATAGCAAGAGCCGATTCAGGAGCAAGCAATCTGACGGAACAATAAACTGTTATTAACAAGTTTGTGAGAATGGTGAAGTAACTGAAATATCTGATTGTTATCTCGAACAATGCTACGTCATTACTCGTAGCATTAATATAGAATTGCGAGATCAACGCAAACCAACCTAAAACAGCAATAATAGCTTGATAACGCTGCGGTGTTCTGGACATTGATTTAAAGGTTACTACAATTTTTGAATTATAAATACATTAAAATGTAGTTTCATAAAGTTACGTGATTTTAAATTATAGTACCAGAGCATTTAATGTATATTCAATTCATCGCATCATTCAGCCAGCGACATATCATAAAACCCATTAGACTTTTTTGACGAACATTTATCTGCCAGTCTCTCGTTTCCTGAGGAGAATTGTTACACATGTTTCACCAAAAAGAAAACCT
>DATCRE010000093.1:0-3542 GCA_036569145.1 Cyclobacteriaceae bacterium | reverse complement strand
CAACTTGACTCCGGAGTTTTGTTAATGGACTATGGCAAATATCAATTAGCCGATCAAAAATTTCTGTATGTACTCAATAACATCCGAAGCGTTCCTTCTGACCTCACATTCTACTTTGGAAAAAATTCACTTTATCTCGGCAAATACAAACAGAGCATAGACTGGCTTAACAAGTACATTCAACTTAAAGGTTCTAATGGTCAGTTCTCGAACGATGCCGTTGTATTATTAAAACAAGCCGAAGCTGAATATCTGAAAGAACAATCTCTGCAGATAGCAAAAACAGAACAAGTACTCTCGAACAACTATGATATTGACTGTGGGCCTTCCGGAAAAGTTACCTGCCCGGTTTGCAAGGGCAATCACGTTATCATTAAGCCAGGACCTTTTGGAGAAACTTATAAAACCTGTCCCTATTGCAGTGAAAATGGCACGTTGAACTGCGACGAATACAATAAACTTCTGCGTGGTGAATTGAAGAAAAAATTATAGTCTACACTTCATAGCAACGTACTTGCCGTCAAACAAATACATTGTTTCTGATAGACTAAATATAGACAAGATCTCAAAGAGTTTTCCTTTCAGCGCTAAAAGTTTAAATTTGCAGTTCATTTATTGATTAACCTGCAATTAATCATACACTTATGGCGCTATACAACCGTGTGAACAGTCGTGTTCTCAAAGATTTATTGGTAAAAACCAATCAACCCCGCACAACCCTTTCATTTTACAAATACCATCACATTGAAGATCCAAAGGCCTTCAGAGATGAGCTTTACAGGGCCTGGGATGCACTTAATGTGTGGGGTAGAATTTATGTAGCTCACGAGGGAATTAACGGTCAATTAAGTGTGCCCGCTGAAAATTTCGAAGCACTAAAAAATCATATTTATAGCATACCCTTTCTAAACGGCATTCGCCTGAATGTTGCCGTTGAAGCAGATGGCAAGTCATTCTTCAAACTAAAAATTCTTACGCGCAACAAGATCGTTGCCGACGGATTGGATGACTCCACTTTTGATGTGACAAACTCAGGCACACATTTGAATGCTGCTGACTTCAACAAGATTACGGATGATCCAGATACGATTGTTGTTGATATGCGAAATCATTATGAAAGTGAAGTGGGACATTTCAAAAATGCCATATGCCCTGACGTTGATACATTCCGTGAAGAACTTCAGGTTGTTGGAAATCTACTTGAAGATAAAAAGGACAAGAACATAGTCATGTACTGCACAGGTGGCATCCGTTGCGAAAAAGCAAGCGCATGGATGAAACACATTGGCTTTAACAAAGTGTATCAGCTTAACGGCGGCATTATTGAATATGCACGCCAGATAAAAGAAGAAGGTCTTGAAAATAAATTCATCGGCAAAAATTTTGTCTTCGATGAACGATTAGGTGAACGTATCTCAGACGACATCATCAGTTCATGTCACCAATGTGGTAAGCCATGCGATGATCACACAAACTGCAAGAACGATGGTTGTCATCTGCTCTTCATACAATGCAAAGATTGCGCAGAAAAATACAGTAACTGTTGCTCTAAAGAATGCCAGGATATTTTGACCCTGCCAACAGAAAAGCAAAAAGAAATCCGCCAGGGAGTTAACAAAGGACGGCAGGTTTTCAAAAAAGGTCGTTACCAATTAAAATAAATTTCAAGTCTCAAATTTCAGATTTCAGGATGTGCTGATCTGAAATTTGAAATCTATAATCTGAAATTATCCCATGACAATCCGGATCGGCATAATCAATATATCAGACAGGGCAAGTAAAGGTATTTACGAAGACATACCCGGTAAGGCTATCGTGGAGACACTAAAGGAATATCTGAAGAGTCCCTGGGAAAAAGAGTACGCCGTAATTCCAGATGAGCAATATCTCATTGAACAGACCATGATTGACATGGCCGATAACAGAAAATGTTGCTTAATTATTACATCAGGCGGAACCGGTCCAGCTTTGCGCGATGTGACTCCTGAAGCTACAGAAGCTGTTTGTAGCAAGATGATGCCCGGTTTTGGTGAATTAATGCGGTCAGTTAGCCTTAAATATGTACCTACCGCAATCCTGTCCCGTCAAACAGCGGGCATTAGAAATCAAACTTTAATCGTAAATTTGCCTGGTAAACCAAAAGCCATCCGACAGTGCCTGGATGCAGTCTTTCCGGCGATACCATATTGTATTGACCTGCTGGAAGGACCTTTTATCGAGTGTAACGAGCTCATAGTTAAGCCATTTCGGCCACAAACCTTATAATTGTATTTAACCTATGGCAAGGATCAAGTACTATTACGACACGGAAACCTGTAAATACGAGCGGGTAAAAACAAAGAAGAGTGATGTGATTCTTAATTTTTTAGGAATTCTTTCTCTTATTGTACTTATGGCCGTAGGCCTCGTCATTTTCTATGTAAACGGTAATTATTTCGAGTCGCCTAAAGAATTAATGCGCCGTAATAAAATTGCAGAACTTGAATTTGTTGTAGAAGACCTGAGCAGAGAAATTGTAACAATGAATAAGGTTCTGTCTGAAGTTGAGAATCGTGATGATAATATCTATCGCAAAATTCTGGGAGCCGAACCTATTGATAAAGATGTAAGAGAAGCTGGTGTTGGTGGTTATGATCGTTACAAAGATCTGAAAGATATGAACCTCCTCAATGGCAACATGATCATTGAGCTCCGTGAGAAAGTAGATAAGTTGAAAAGAAAAATTTATATCGAGAGTAAATCTCAGGACGATGTAATCAAGCAAGCTGAGAATAAAGAAAAACTTTTTGCTGCTATTCCTGCCATTCAACCTATTTCAAATAAGCAATTACTCGCACTGGCATCTGGCTTCGGCTTCAGAGTCCATCCCATTTACAAAGTGAAGAAAATGCACACAGGTATTGACTTCGCAGCTGCTATCGGTACACCCATCTATGCTACAGCAGATGGTAAAGTACTTGAAGTAGATGTGAAGTTTAGTGGCTATGGTAAGATGGTCGAAATTGATCATGGCTTTGGCTACAGAACTCGCTACTGTCACATGCATGAATTTGCTGTAAGACCAGGACAAAGTGTTAAGCGTGGTGACCTTGTTGGCTACGTAGGCAATACTGGCCTCTCTACTGCGCCCCACCTTCATTATGAAGTTCTTATCAATGGAAACCAGGTTGACCCGGTTCATTATTTCTATAACGACATCACACCTGCTGAGTATGAAAAAATATTGGAACTGGCTTCCGTAGAGAACCAATCGCTGGGTATGTAATACTGCATCAACGTTATTAATATCAGGAACCCGAAGTGCCAATACACTTCGGGTTTTCTTTTTTAGTAACTTAGCCTGATGTGATTTATTTCTTCCATGACAAAAATCAAAACAAGCCTAACCTTGCTAATTCTGGTCATTGCCTTACTAAAAGCTCAATCGCAAGGCTGCAGTGATGCAGGCTTCTGTACCATGGGTGCTATGAAGCCCGATCAACCTTTCAATAAGAAAATAGAGTTTAAGCTTCGCTCCATGGAAGTCAGTTTTTATCGTGGCA
>DATCRE010000092.1:0-14894 GCA_036569145.1 Cyclobacteriaceae bacterium | reverse complement strand
AGACTTAAGGATATGAACAATACACATGCTTTTAATTTTATTATTAATTTATATATATAATAAGAATAATAAGCCATGTTGATTTGTGGATAAGTGCTCTTTACTACTTTGTGTTTAATTTATGTAGAATTCTTGTATAATGTAAACGTGTTGTTCTCAGTTATTTAGGATTCTTGTAAACAATTATTTTGTTTGTGAATAGATTTAATGTTTACAACTTCTGCTGTATTTAATGTTTGTAAGTCGTTTTTTATTAACACACAGAATCAGATTTTAGTTTTAGATCTGTTTTTGGGATTATTTGTTCTAGTTTGTCAACAATTATTAACATCTCGTTAATACTTTATCAACAGAGGTCCTAGTTCCCAGTTAGCCTTTAGATTAATTATTTGGTCTTTCTTTTCGTTCGTGTAGTAGATTGCCGGTTCAGGCTCTTCTTTCTTGAAGAAGTTTCCTGCATCCCAAATTGAGTTACCATTCTTGTCTATTACTAGTCTTAACTGATATGAGTTGGGGATAAGATTTTCAAATTTTGAATCCGGTTTTGATACAGTATAGTCTAGTACTTTAAAGTCTTTTGTTAATACTTGGGTGATATAATTTTTCTGTTCTGTTTTGATTGATGTTAAAAGCATTCCTGTATCTTCTTCGCGTAACACTTTTATTTGTTCTTTTTTCTGCTGGGAACTGTCGTTGTCAATACTAATAAATACGCCTTTTCCAATCAGTAATTGATTTTCAATAATCTTTTTCGGTTTACTGTCTGGCGCTGGTTTTTTGATTTCTTTTGACAGGTTGTTTTCTTCTTTTTTTATGTAGAGTCTTTTATCAATTGTTTTCCTTATAGATAACATATTGATTTCTTGTTTCCAATCCAGTTCTTCTTTGGTGAATTTGAAAATTTGTATTGAATCTTTTATGTATAGAAGACTGTCGAAATTTATTTCTTTAATTGGTTTATTAAATGACAGGGTAATTCTAAGTTCTCCTTTGTTAGCACTAACACTATTTTCGAGAAGATTCATATTGAATTTCTCAATTTGAATATCTTTCTTGGTGTTGAACTTTACGTAAAGAGAACTATCTAAAGTATTACCGATACTATCTTCAGCATATAATTTTATTTTAAGACTGTCTATTCCTTTAGGTAGTTGATTAAATACTTTTATGTTTGAATGATCATCTCCATAGCATGAAGTAATTTCTGAGCTGTCAGAAGTTATGTTATACTTTAAAAGATTTTTACCAAATCTTATATTGAAGTAATTGTTATAAGGTCTTGCAGAAGTTAATTTCAGAGATCGTGCATCGAGGTGAATTAGCGGAATTGAAATGTTCTTTACGTTTTGAGTTAGGTTGATTTCTTTTGCAACGAATCCATAGTTTTCGTTTTTGCTGTCTGCAACAATATTCTTGTTTTTATCCTCAAAGGCGTAGATGTGATAGATACCTGGTTTTAAATTTTCTATTTTGAATCCTCCTCTGTCATTCGATTTTGTAATATAATTTGGTTTATGTTTGAAGATATTAAATGTGTCACTTTGATAAAGAGCTATTGTCGCCTCTTTAACTTCTTTACCTTTTAATAGATCATAAACATTTCCTTCTATTATCAATGAATCTATATATGGGCCAGTACTAAAGGCTAGCTGTAAATTTTTGGCAGCATTTTTCTCAGTGATATCTGAAATAGCTTCTCTGAAGTTGATCGTGTATGTTGTACTATCTTTGAAACTTTCTTGAAATTGAATTGTGACTTCTTTTTTGTTGGCGGTCGCTTTGTAGTCTTTGCCAATTGTGGGTGTTATTATTAATTGTTCTCTTGGGTTTAAGATTTGTATAGCCTCATTGAATTCAAGTGTTATTTTTTTCTCTTTAAAATTTAATTGCTTTTGCTTGGGATAAGATCTTACCATAACTGGAGGAATGGAATCTTTAGGTCCGCCAGTAGGTGTACTTTGTTTTGCACAGGAAAGTAGAAATAAGAGGTATAATGAAAAGCACAAGAATTTATAATACTTCATTTTTGAATTATATAGATTAAACTTGAATAATCGCCAGTCTTTTGAGCTTTAAGATTTGAGCGTAATCCGTTTATGAATGCATTAATCATGCCTGGTAATGATTGTTTATTTCTCTTGTACTTCTCACTGAGCAAGCTCACATAAAAAGAATCAAGTTTCATAGGTACTATTTCTTTTAGTGTAAGAGATTGATTGCTTAATAACTTTTTAATTGTTGATGGCGCAAAATGCCATAAGTGCCGAGGTACATCATAACCTGCCCAAATATGTTTATAGATTTCGGCATCAAAGCTTTTATAATTTGGAACAGCAATGAATAATGTTCCTTTTTCATTCAGGAGTTTTGAAATTGTTTTTAGAGCTTTGTCGAAATCCGGGATATGTTCTAATACATGCCATAAGGTTATGACATCAAAATATTCTTCTCTTAGCTCCTGTATGGATGTTTTTATTTCTGAAGATGTTAATGCAGAAGCCTTTTCTCTTGCAAGAATGGATGGTTCTACTCCAGATATGTTCCAACCATTTGATTTACAATGGTTTATGAATTCACCTGTTCCGCAACCATAATCAAGTAGTTTGCTTGGAGTATTATAACGGGATATTAATTTCAGTTTTTTGTTTAATGTAAATTTTCGAGCTAGAAGATAAACTCTGTCAATCAATGAGTTAGCATTGCTGGTATGAGATATATAGTCATCAGAGATATAATATTTGTCAAGTTTTTTGTTTTCCGGTCTTGGATTGGTTAGAACCAGATCACAGACTTCACATTTTGTCAATTGAAACGTTTCATGTGAAACCGTATAATCTTTACATGATAAATAGTTTTTAAATGTAGATCCTTCACATACAGGACAGACTTTGATTTGTTGCATTACTTTCCAAGGTATATTGTTAAGACAGAAATATCAGATGGAGAGACTCCACTTATTCTTGATGCCTGTCCTATAGTTTCTGGTTTTATTCTCTTTAATTTTTCTCGTGCTTCAGATGACAATGCCATGACCCTACTATAATCGAAATCTGGTCTGATCTTATAGTTTTCCAGGCTTCCTATTTTTTCAGCAAGTTTTTGCTCTCGGTCTATATAGCTTTCATACTTGATGTGAATCTCTGCTTGCTCAAGCTCTTCCTCAGTATATTTTTGAAGAGTTGTATTGGCCGTAGCACTTATTTGTTTTATTTCATTAATGCCAATTTCCGGTCTTCGTAGAAGATGTTCAAGTGTGACCTTTTCTCGTATGGGTGATGTTTTAATTTTTTCGAGCTCTGGGTTTACTTCATCTGGCCCCACCTTTTCTTTTTTAAGTTGGGTTAATAGGGTTTGAATCTTGTCCTTTTTAGTTTGAAGTTTTTGCATTCTTTCCTCGCTGGCTAAACCTAGTTTATAGCCTAACTCTGTTAATCTTAGATCGGCATTATCTTGTCTTAATAGAATTCGGTATTCGGCTCTTGAGGTAAACATTCTATAAGGTTCTTGAGTACCCTTATTTACAAGGTCATCAATTAGAACACCTATATATGCTTCTGACCTTTTTAGAATGAATGGATCTTTTTCATGGGCTTTATTATGAGCGTTAATTCCTGCCATTAGACCTTGACAAGCAGCCTCTTCATAACCAGTGGTTCCGTTGATCTGTCCAGCAAAGAATAAATTGTTTATTAGATGAGTTTCCAGATTCATTTTTAATTGAGTCGGTGGAAAGAAATCATATTCAATGGCGTAACCGGGCCTGAACATTTTGGCATCCTCAAAGCCAGGAATAAGTGTTAATGCTTTGTATTGAATATCCTCAGGTAATGATGTTGAAAACCCATTGACATAAATCTCTACAGTATTCCACCCTTCTGGCTCAACAAATATTTGATGTCGCTCCCTTTCAGCGAATCGATTGATTTTATCTTCTATTGAGGGACAATACCTGGGTCCTAATCCTTTTATTCTTCCTTGAAACATGGGTGATCTATCGAAGCCATGCTGAAGCTGTTTATGAACAGCATCGTTAGTGTAGGTTATCCAGCAGCTTACCTGCCTGTCTAGTGGCTTAGTATCCATGTATGAGAACTTGCTTGGTTTTTCATCACCGGGCTGTTCTTCCATTTTGGTGTAGTTAAGACTTCTGCCATCTATTCTTGGTGGAGTGCCAGTTTTCATTCTACCAGCTTCAAAACCTAAGAATACAAGTTGTTCTGTTATGCCTGTGGCGGATTTCTCAGCTGCGCGTCCTCCTCCGAAGTTCTTTTCCCCTATATGTATTTTTCCATTGAGAAACGTTCCGTTTGTTAAAACAACAGCTTTAGCTTTTATATCTAAACCAAGATTTGTTTTGACACCTACAACTTTCCCTTCTTCTATTAATAACTCCCTGACCATTTCTTGCCAGAAATCAACATTAATGGTGGATTCTAGAGCTAACCTCCACTCCTCAGAGAACCTCATTCTATCGTTTTGAGTTCTTGGACTCCACATTGCAGGTCCTTTCGATTTATTCAACATTCTGAATTGAATCATGGAATTGTCGGATATTATTCCGGACATACCACCCAAGGCATCTATTTCTCGTACTATTTGCCCTTTAGCGACTCCCCCCATGGCTGGATTGCAGGACATTTGGGCGATTGTATTCATGTTCATAGTGACAAGTAATACTTTCGAGCCCATCTTTGCTGCCGCTGCCGCCGCTTCACAGCCAGCATGACCCGCGCCAACTACTATTACATCATAATCTTGAAACATGTTGTTTGTTACAGTTTATAAGGTTTCACGTGGAACACTTTTTCTTTCCACAAATTATTCCACATTTCCACAATCATTGAATTCTGCGTTCCACGTGGAACTTTCTAACGCAAAGATAAGTAAGCATCTTCTTTTTTGCGCATAAGAGCTTTGGCCGATGGATCCTTATCACCATAACCAATAAGGTGAAGTACACCATGAATAATTACTCTGTGAACCTCTTCATCAAACTCAACTTTGAATTTTGAGGCATTTTCTTTCACTCGATCAATACTGATGAAAATATCTCCTTGAATGGTTTTAAGTTCTTCGCTTTGATCAAATGTGATAATATCGGTGTAGGTCTTGTGATTGAGATATTCAATGTTAATATCTCTTAAATAGTCGTCAGAACAGAAGATGAAGTTTAGAGACTCTAGTTTTCTCTTTTCCTTTTTGATTGTTTCTTTTATCCAGTTGGAGGACTTTCTCGGGTGGGGAAGTTTATATATTATATCCTCTGAGAAGAAACTGATCTGAGCCATTAATTATTAATATAAAAACTTAACTGAACTTCCTTACCCTTGTTTTTAAACTCTACCTGATCAGATAGATGTTTCATAAGAAAGATTCCACGACCACCAATCTTTTCTATGTTTTCAGGTGATGTTGGATCTGGGAGATTCTCATAATCAAATCCCGGTCCCTCATCTTTAATAACGAATTGGATGAGGCTGTCCTTAAGAGAAAGGCTTAATGATACATTCTTAGATTTATCGCCATCATTGCCATGTTTAATGGCATTATTCACAGCTTCTGTAACAGCTATCATAATATTTCCATAGATATCATCATCTAATCGAAATTTCTCTTTCGCATTATCAATGAAGCTTTCAATCATGCGAATGTTCTCTAAGATTGATGGGATTTGGATACTGATGGTATTCATTTATGTTCTGTTTTCTATTATTGATTTCCTACTCGTTTAAAATATTCGCCTGCCTCCTTCTTATAATAGGGTAAAAGCTTAGGAGGAACTGATTTTAGCAATTCTACTTCTTTTTCTTTTAGGCGCAAATATTCTTCAAAGGCCTTTGGAATTTCTTTTTCGTAATCCTTAGCTGTTTCTCCTTTTCGTTCCTCATCCTGGTCTTGTTCGCGTTGAGATTTTTCAGTTTCTAACAATCTCGTCAATATCTCCTTCTGTCTCTTTATCATTTGGTCTGTGAGTTGCTTATTAACCAAATCCATTTCGGTTTGTTCCATTTTAGTTGGCAAATCTCCACCAGGTGTCTTTCCTTCATTTTTCATCTTATCCTGCATTTCTTGCAAAGCTCTTCTGATTCTTTCTTGTTCTGCAGCTACACCTGCTAGTTCTTCGGAAAGCTGACGCCCGCTTTTTCCACTATTTTTCAATTGTTCAATTTTTTGATTCAGTTGTTGTTGCATTTGACTTAAACTGGGCTTTTGACCTTTCTTTTTGGAAGGTTTCATTGATGGTTTGGCATTAGCCATCATCTGCATCATCATGTCATAGTGGCTATCGAGCATTAATGCCAAATTATTAATTGATGTCATGCTTGATTGCATTTCACTGGATGCCTGAGGTCTTTTGCGTTCTCTGTTAGCTTCGGTTACTTTCTCAAGGTGGTTGTTTAGTTCACTAATCTCTCTGGTTACAACAGAGCCCATAAACGGATCCCGTTTGGCAATTGCCAATAAACTATCTTCTAACACTTTTGCGTCGTCTTTCAATTTTAATTGTTGTTCGGCAATTGTGTTGAACCTGGGGTCGCTTTGTTGCAATTCGCTAAAGCTCTTCATCAAACTTTCCTGATTATAGGAGAGTTTTATTAATCCATGGATAACCTGGCGCAAGGCTTCTAAGTTTTGCATATCCATCTCCATCTCCATATCATTTTGCATGCCCTCCATTTGTTCCTGTATTTGTTGCATTTCTTTCAAAGCCTTTTGCTGACTTTGTTTTGCCTTTGATTTATTATTCTCCTCCAGTGACTTTTGACTATCGTTTTGATCCTGCGATATCTCCTTTGAGTCTTCTTCAGTTGGAAGTTTATCCTCCTTATCTAGCTCGTCTCCTAACTTTTTAAGTTCTTCGATTTTTTCACTTGTCTTTTGAAAGTCTTCTTTTAATTCTTGCTGCTCTTTTGCTAACTCCTGGTTATTCTGATCATTCTTAGAGTTATCACCTTTATTTTTTGATTGATCACTTTTACTATCTTCTAATTGATCTTTTTTATCAGATTTGTTCTCAGCGTTATTTTTTTCCTGCTTAGAGTTGCTTTGGTCTTTGCTTAAATCTTCAGTTTTCTCCAGGATAGACTTTTGGTCTTCAACTTGCTGTTTCAGTTTTTGAATAGTCAGATCTAGTTTAGTTTCGTATTCCACTTGTTTAAATAACTCAAGCATGCGGTCCAGCTCTTTTTCAAGATTATTGGTGTTTTGATTAAGCTTATCCAACAATTTTTGAATTTGGGATGCATCAGAGTTTTCTTTCAATAATTTCTGGAGTTCTTCGAATAGCTTTTTTGTTTCTTCATCAAGAACCTGATTCATAAGTTTCTGAATCTGCTCTGACTTCTCCTTTATTCTTTTGTCTTGCTCTGTGAATACATCTTTCTTATCCTGAAGCAGCTTATTCTGTTCTTTCATTTGATCTACCATCTGATCGAGGCTTTGCTTCTGTTGAATTATATCTTCAAGCATCTTTTTGTCTTGCCAATCCAGGTTTTGCTTTCCTTTTAATTTCTGATTAGCCTGTTCAATCTGGTCTTGTAACTTAGTAGCTTTGGATGCACTCTGTTCTATCTTTTGCTCTGTATCGGTGCGTGATTTATTAATGTTTGTTAGCAAATCATCTTCTGTAGGCATTTGAAAAGAATAGCTAGAAGATCTGGTTGATTTTCTTCCATTAACACCATCATTATCCCATACTTGTAGATAATATTCTAATTGTTCTCCGGCTTTTAACTTGATAGAATCAAGAGACCAATTGAAAAAGAAGTTCTGCTGCAACTGATTTTTAATGATATCAATCTTAATTGTTTTTGTTAAAACGTCCTTTTGCTTTTCATCCTTGATTTTAAAATGAAGGGCTAAATCTGTTGTACCGTAGTCATCACCAATTGCTCCACTTAGTATAACTCGCTGATACAGAATAGAATCCTTAAAATTGTTGACTGTTATTTTAGGATATTCGTCTTTAATAACATCCACCTGATATAATATTTTCTCCTTATTGATAGACTTATCATTAGCGAGAATGATCTCATATTGATCTGGGTCTTTAAATTGTTTTTTGAATGTAAATGTTTGATTATCAACATTTTGAAAATCCAATGTCTGATTATTGGATTTAAAATGAAGTTCTGCTTTCACTGTATTAGTGGCATTTACATTCCATATAACAACTGTTCCTTCGGGTATTTGAAGATTTCCTACATTGTTTAATTCATCATTTTTGCGCTGGAGGTATTTTGGATAACTAAGTTCAATATTGAATTTAGAAAGCTCTGGCCTATTGAATACATTGATCTCATAACTATCAGAATAAAACCCAGCCGCTTCGAACTGAAGGTCAACATTATTTCTGATGTTTTCGAAAGTATACGTGAATTTGCCATTACCCTGATGATCCATCTTTAACCGGGTCTGATCAGAAAGTATGTATACATTTTCAGGTAAGACTTCACCAATCAGTTGAAGTTCAAGAAGAAAGTCTTCATTGTAAAAAGCACTCAACGATTTATCGGTAATCGAAAATGTAAATGGCGCTTGAGGTGAGTATTGTTGATTAAAATGAATGATTCTATTAGTGCTACTGGTTAAAATGCTTTGATTGATTATCAGAATAAGGCCAATAATTCCTACAGGTATTATCAGAAATTTTAAATATCTCCTGTTGGCAGAAATATCGATGACAGAATCAAATGAAAGGGGTTCAAACTCTTTGGCCTTTTGCTGAATACTGGCATTACCTAAATCTGATGTGCTAATAGCTGATAGCTGAATTAGATTTAGTAGTCTGTCTTTTACAGAAGGAATGGAATTACCAATAAGCTGAGCACTTTGCTCTTCACCAATGCCTCGCTTACTAATCCACCAGCGAATAGGATCTTTTAAAAATCTGAATAAACAAAAACCTATTATTCCGAAGAATGTAAAAAAGAGTAAGAGCCTTGCCCAATGCCCAAGCCACAAAGTATTTTCAAGTAAGGCTGCCAACAAAAAATAACCAAAGACAAATGACAAGGTGAGAATGGTGCCGCGAACAAAAATATTGAGGTAGTATTTCTTTTGAAACAACCTTATCTTCTCATGAATCTTTCCTACACCCTTCTCCATAACTAGGCAATAATTTGAAACGTATTAAAGATACAAGCTGACTTATTCCTTTTCAACATTATAATTGGTCCTCCTTCTTCTCATTTGGCAGATGCCACTCATATTCTTTTTCGAAATACTCCAACACATGCATCTTCAAAAGTTTTTCTTGTTCAAGAAGATCGAAGTGTGGTAATTTCTTGATCATTTTCCAATGAGGCCATCCCTGCTTGTCTATGCCTTCTAATTCATAATAGCCAGAAAGACTCAATACTTTACAAATGCCTATATGCATTAAATCTTGCTTTTCTTCCTTGCTGAAAACTTTCTTGCCTTGGCCAAGCTCCTGTACACCTATTAGAAACAGTACACCATTTAGATCTTTAGGTCGCTTGCCAATAATCTTCTCCAGTTCGACGAGAAGCACATTCCAATTTTTCTCTTGTTCAAGATCTCGCTTAAACATGTTGAAGTTCCTCCCAATACTCAAACGCTCTGCGTAAGTGTGGTATTACAATAGTGCCGCCAACTAGCGTTGCAATACCCATGGCTTCATTTATTTCCTCTGTTGTAAACCCAACTTCCTTGCATTTACCCAAATGGTATTTCACACAATCATCACAACGTAATACCAGAGAGCAGGTTAAGCCAATAAGCTCCTTTGATTTCACATCAAGATGACCTTCTGTATATGCATTTGTATCCAGATTAAATATTCGCTTAATGATGAGGCTATCTGAGTCCATGATTTTCTCATTCATTTTGCTTCGATAGTCATTAAAATTCTTTACTAAGTCCATACCTTATTTTTACCTATTCTGAGTTTAATAATCCTGATTAAATTCAAAGTTCAATAACAAATATATTATTCCTTTGGCTATTTTAGTTTTCAGAGACATAGTACGAGATTTCCTGTCTTTATTCTTCCCCCAAGTCTGCTTTGCCTGTGATGGAAATCTTGTACATGGCGAAAATGAAATTTGTACAGCATGCCTGTTAGATCTTCCTAAAACAGACTTCCATAATAATATTCACAACGAATTCCATCAAAAATTGGTAGGTCGCTTACCTGTTAAATTCGTACTAGCCCAGTTTGTTTTTAACAAGCGAGGTAAAGTTCAAAGGCTGCTTCATCATTTAAAATATCGAAACCAGCCGAAAATTGGGGTTACACTTGGAAAAGTTTACGGTTATATGCTCAAAGAAAATTACCAGAATGAATTTGATCTGATCATACCTGTGCCTCTTCATCCAGCTCGTCAAAAGAAAAGGGGATACAATCAAAGCATGGAATTTGCCAAAGGTCTTTCTGAAATAATGAATATTCCATGCAGTGATGATTTAGTCCATCGTATACTTGAAACAGAAACTCAAACAAAACGCACAAAGCTTGAACGATGGCAAAATGTGAGTGAAGTTTTTAAAATCGCGAACCAGGATTTTCTAAAAGACAAGAGAATTTTATTAGTAGATGATGTGATTACCACTGGCTCTACTTTGGAGGCTTGTGCCAAGGTAATTCTGGAATGTGGTATTAAGGATATCAGCTTTGCATGCATCGCCTCAACCAAATAGCACTATTTTCTTTTTAAAGTCTGTATAATATCGCTATAATATTATTACCCCATCTTTTCTATTAACAGAGTGGAATGATCTAGGGAATTCATTTACAAAGCTTGCATACCATTATGACAATTATATCGTTGAAATAGCTGACTATACGATTTAAGTTAAATGGCACGATTGATGTGTTGAGGTATCCAATAAAAAAATCAAAATGTGATTTTGTAGGATTACACTATTTATATTTGTTTTTCGAGTAAACAATAAATACACTTTTTAATCATAATTCAAATCCCAATACATATGATGAGTTTTCTTCACTTTCTACAGATAAACACGCCTATTGAACCGGTAGCCGCACCACCTGAGGAACTTACTCTTGCTGCACTTTTAATGAAGGGTGGTTGGGTTATGATACCGATCTTGCTTTTGTGGGCTGTTGCTCTTTACCTTTTTATTGAACGCTACCTGTACCTGCGCGTGGTTACAAAAAAAGGCAGTAACATGGTAAATCAGGTGAAGAAGGCTTTATTAGAAGGAGATGTTAAAACAGCAAAAATGTATGCTGAAAAAGATAACTCTGCTACGGGTAATATCATTTTGAGCGGATTGGAATTTGTTGGTAAACCGGTAAAGGATATTGAAGGTATTATGGAATCAGCCGCTGATATTGAGATTTCGGAAATGGAAAAAAATCTGGGCTATCTGGGGATCATAGCAGGCGTCGCTCCAATGCTTGGCTTCATCGGAACAATCAGTGGAATCATTCGTATTTTCTATAATATATCACTTTCTGACAATATTAGTATTGGTATTATAGCTGGTGGACTTTATGAGAAAATGATCACTAGTGGTTCGGGACTTGTAGTTGGAGTATTGGCCTACACAGCTTACCATTTGCTGAATCAAAAGATAAGTCACTTCACTCTCCGTATGCAAAAGGATGTATTTGAATTTGTTCGTTCCATTTTAAGTCCGGCAAAATGAAACTTAGAAACAGAAGACGCTTTGAGGCTGAAGTTGCAACGTCATCATTGAATGACATCATGTTCTTTTTGTTACTTTTCTTCCTTATCGTTTCTACCGTTGCAAATCCTAATGTTATTAAAGTTTTGCTGCCCAAATCGCAAGCAACCAAAGTTTTAAATAAACAGCAGATTACACTTACGGTAAACGAGGAGAAACATTATTTTATTAACAAACGTGAAGTTCCATTTGACAGATTAGAAGCTGATCTTGTAAAAGCTTGCGAAGGTGTGCCAGATCCAACTGTTGTAATCAGATTACCACACAACCTCACTATTCAGGATTTGGTTGATGTAATGCAGATAGGTGCTAATCACAAAATAAAGATGGTTTTGGCAACAAGAAATAAATAAGAGAAAATTAGCTTCTGGTAATTTTCAAAATTACCAGGAGCCACTACTCCCACCTCCGCCAAAACTTCCTCCACCTCCAGAGAATCCTCCACTACTGCTTCCAGAGGACCAACCACTACCTCCAAAGAATCCACCAGAAGACCATCCGCCGCTCCCAATTCCTCGTGTATTAGTCTTCATTTTTTCACTCAGTCGTTTACCCCAGGAGGTTTTACCAAGTATGACTTTTAAGAAAGGAAAAGTAATGGCATAAATTGTAAGCACTACAACTCCGCCAGATACACCTACAATTACCATGGGAAATATGGCATAAAAAGGAATAAGAAATATATACAAAAACCAACCAGCACAACCAGGGATAAGCAAACCCAAAAGAGTAAAGATGCCGAGTATGCCAAAGATGAATACTCCAATAAGTACCCGTTCACCTATTCCAAGATCTGATGAATTTAAACCATCATTATCTGCCTTATACTCGCCACTAATAGTCTTTATTATTGCATCAATACCAGCCTGAACACCAGCATCAAACTCATCGTGCCTGAAATGAGGAACAATATCATTTCTGATAATTCGACTACAGATAGCATCGGGTAAAGCTCCTTCTAAACCCTGACCAGTTTCAATTCGCATTTTGTGATCATCAATTGCAATAAGTAACAGCACACCATTATCTTTTTCTTTTGTACCAAGCTTCCATTTCTCAGCGACGCGAAGAGAATATTCTTCTAAACTCTCGTCACCCAGAGATGATATAATAAGAACAGCAATTTGATTGCTGGTAGAATCTTCAACTGCCTTTAATTGATTTTCGAGACTTTCTAATTTTTGAGCTGAAAGTATATGAGCTTCATCATGCACACGTACACCCCATAGTTCTGGTATAGGCGTTTGAGCAAAAACACAAAATCGAAAAAGGATGAATGCAGTGATAAGAAATCTCTTCATTGAAAACCGATCATTTAATTACTTATATATCTGCGTAATCACCAGGAGTCACTTGAGCCACCTCCACCAAAGCCCCCGCCTCCACCAAAATCACTGCCAGAACTCCATGAATCATTACTGCTGCCTCCACCAAAACCTCCAATGAAACCGCCACCTGACATAAAGCCTCCACCTCCACCACGTTTGCGACTAGCCGCGATAATAATGATTACAATAACAATAATAATAGTAGTCAACGGCGATCGAGATCGTCTGAATTTTTTGCCTGATGGCGGAGGATTATCGTTCTTGTATTCACCTTTGATGGCCTTGATTATTGCAGTAACACCAGCCTTTACCCCATTATCATAATCACCTTGTTTAAAAAATGGTACTATTTCATTTCGATTAATGCGGCTAGACAATGCATCAGTAAGTACACCCTCAAGGCCATATCCTGTTTCAATCCGTACTTTTCTGTCATCGATAACAATGAGAAGTAATACTCCATTATCTCTATCTTTCTGACCGAGCTTCCATTCCTGATGAGCTACTTTAATGGCGTAGTCCTCAAGAGCTTCTCCGTTTAAAGAAGGAATAATTAATACAGCAATTTGATTAGATGTAGAATCACGCTCAGCCTTGAGCATCATCTCTAATTCGCTCTTTGCCGATGCGGATAAAACATTTGCCTCATCATGTACCCAAACACCACCGTGCTCTGGAACAGCTAACTGACCAAAAGCTAAGGGAGGTAAAAGTATGATGAGATATAAAATTCTTTTTAGCATAAGTGCCGAGTTCTGATTTAGGAAGTAATGGTGGTGTTGCTAATGAATTAAGAGATTTATTCTATGCGAAGGTCATCTTTCAATTCATTGACATCATCCTGAGTGATGACGAATCCCTTTTCAAGAAGAAGTTCGCCACATCGTTTAATAGCTCCTTCAAGCCCGTCAACTATTTTTCCTAATCGGATTTGATTTACCAGTTCTGCTACAATGCCATCCCAAAGTTTTTGGTCCACCACTTTACTTATTCCACGATCGGCCATAACAATAACTTCACGCTCGAAGAACGAAATGAAAATCATTATACCGGTACGATGTCTGGTATTGAAAACTTCTTCTTCCAAGAAAGCACTTTCTGCCTTTCGACGTGTGGAATGGTTAAGGTGTTTTTGATTTATAAGAGCCCGCAATACTGCAGGAAAAAATTGGGGAATGGCAGCACCGATGACCCCCCCCAGAATTACGGCCATTAACATAAAGATTGGATCATAGTATAAAGTGACATTACTATCATGCATACTGTACCGATCCAGAAATATCATAATTATAAAAGCAAGAGAAGCCCCTATCAGGCTGCCTTTATAGTTACCACTTGAGTAATATCCACTTTTCTCGACGATCACGGGCACAATTTCCCCTGATATTTTTTGTTCAGCTTCTTTTACCGCAGTTTTTATTCGCTGCAGATCGCTATCAGTAAATCTCTTTTTGAGGTTCATATTCTATAGGTTGCCTTCAAAGATAGCGAAGGCATTTTCATTTCACTACGATTCAGAAATTTGTGATTAAAAGTCTGAGGACGCAATTCGGTTTGCTTTAGTTCTTTTTAATTGTGCTACAATCAGAAAGCTTACAATAAAGAGTAATAACCATGATGTTACTTTGCCAGGATGAACAAGTTTCCAATCATAGGCCTGATTTGGGTATTGCCAAGCACCAAAAAATGTGGCAAAATTTTCGGCCAGCCAAATAAAGAATCCTATTAATAAAAAGGCAAATAACACAGGCATTGAGAATTCCTTTCCATCAACAACAAATGTTACCCGCGATCGCCAGTATGCAATTATCACAAAGGCAAGAATGAGATATCTGAAATCATATATAAAATGATGAGTAAAGAAATTGAAATATATGGCTCCGCCAATCA
>DATCRE010000091.1:0-13090 GCA_036569145.1 Cyclobacteriaceae bacterium | reverse complement strand
TTAGCAATCTTCACCTGGGGTATAGCCCAATTCCAGAATTCAACAGGAACCATCTCTGCCATATCACAGCGAAAGCCATCTACTTTCTTAGCTGTCCAGAATAGCAGGATGTCACGCATCTTTATCCACGTGTCAGGTATTGGATCAAAATGTTTTTGGCGTCCCAGCTGAATGTCTACTCCGTAATTCAATTTTACTGTTTCATACCAATCGTTAATTCCCGGACTTGCTGAAAATTGATCGTTGCCTGTCACCTTCGCCGGGGTCTCTGAAAATTTTCCGTCAAACGATGTGATGAGTGTATCTTTAGCAAAAGGATTATTATGTTTCGGAACAATAAATGATTGACCGGGCAAGTAGTAAAAATTATTCTTCGCACTAAACGCTACAGTGTTATCATCACCTTCACCAAGATCTTTCACACCTTGTGGTTTTTGATCTGATTTATAAACGCGGGCTACATGGTTCGGTATAAAATCAATCAGCACTTTCATACTGTGCTTATGAGTTCGATCAACGAGTGCCTCAAACTCTTTCATCCTGTTCTTAACATCAACAGCCAGATCGGGATCGATATCATAATAATCTTTAATAGCATAAGGCGAACCTGCCCTACCCTTTACAACATCAGCATCATCACGTTGAATTCCAAACGTTGAGTAGTCCGTTAATGTAGCATGTTCAATAACACCCGTATACCACACATGCGTTATACCCATGTCCCTGATGCTATTCAATGCAGCGTCATTAATGTCGTTAAATTTGCCAACACCATTTTCCTGAATAGTTCCATAAGGTTTATTAGTGGTAGTTGTGTTGCCAAACAAGCGCGTCATCACCTGGTATATAATTACCTTGCTTGTTGATTCTTCCATAGCTGTAACTGGGGGGATCTTTTCTTTTTGTGGAGTGCAAAATGTGCAAACGACTGCGATAACGAGCAGCAAAACTACCTTCTTCATACGACATGAATATAAATAAAAATACCAGGTTTAAAGCCCTGGCATATTACGATTTTATAAGATTAAACGGGTTTTTACTTTTTCCTGGAGATTACAAGATAGAAAGCCAAAACTGCTACGTTAATCATAAGCCCCAGAAACTCACGCGACTCTTCAATGAAGGGATGCTCCATCTTGGCAACATTGCTGAACAATTGAGACTTATCATCCTGTTGCATCCACTCACGCACACCCGGAAAATAATAGACACTATAAGCTACATAGAACACCAGCATGCCAATCATAATCTTACGAGGATAACGATTAGTATAGGCCAACACACATATTGTAGTCATCGCCAGGTAAATCGGAATCCAGATATATGGATCAGGATCGTTATACTGTAATGCAGCGAAGACAAGGAACATCAGAGCAAGGAATGCATGTAAGTATTTCATAGGATGTAAAATTAAAAATCAAAACCATAGGCGAACAGTTATTAGCCACAAAAATTCCCGGTATTTTCTCCCTATATCAAACGTCATTTAAAGAGGGCATTGATACCTGCAAGACATTAGCCTTAGCTTGTTGTATACAATTATTTCATATTTTTATAGCTTTTACTTTACAACAAAATAAATACTGAATGTTCTTTACTAAGATCAAGAGAAAGGAGTCTGGAATTTTGCTCTATGGAATTACACCACCCAAAGCACAGACGCCAACAGAGAAAGTAAGTGAAATTGCAATGAACACACTAAACAATCTCTGCTCACTTGATATAGATGCTTTGGTTGTATATGATGTTCAGGATGAATCTGCCCGCACATCTGAAGAGCGGCCTTTTCCTTTTTCAAATGCGCTTGATCCTTTTGAATTTTCAAGTCAGTATCTTCAATCGCTCTCCATTCCGAAAATAATCTATCGGCCTGCTGGCAAATTTACCAGTGAAGAATTAACACTCTGGCTTGAAGATCTTGTAAAGCATAAATTCTGTCCTGTATTTGTTGGTTTACCCGCTCCTGACTATGTTGTTAAGACCAGCTTAAAAGAAGCTTACAATCTTTGGCGAAAACATGAAGCGCATTCTGTACTGGGAGCTGTTACCATTCCAGAAAGACATGCTGTTTTAAAGGACGAAGATGTTCGTATTCTCGATAAAGCCGAAGCCGGAGTATCCTACTTCATTTCACAATGTATTTTCAATGTTGAGTACACTAAAAAAGTTTTGGACGACCTTCTGGTTACATGCGAGCAAAAGCAACGTCCACTCCCTACTTTTATTTTTACGTTAACGGTTTGTGGCTCGCTTAAAACACTTCAGTTTATGGAATGGCTTGGCATTCACATTCCTGATGATGTAAAAGAGGACTTAAAAACCAGTGCGAATACAGTTGCCCGATCCGTAGAAATTGCTCTATCCATAGCCAAAGAACTCATTCAATATTGCGCAGAAAAATCTATTCCTTTTGGTTTTAACATTGAAAGCGTTGCCGTCAGAAAAGAGGAAATAGAAGCCTCACTTTACCTCGTGAACACCGTGAGTGAGATGCTGCAAGAAAAAGGTCTGCGCAAGGTGGTGGCTGGCGAGATCGTTAATCGTTAAAAGTTAATAGTCGGCAGTCGATAGTCCATCGACCATGGACTATCTACTATGGGCTAAATCCGCTTTTGTCTACCAAAAAAGACATTAAGTCACAATCGTTTGCAACATTTTGCTACCCATAAGCGGATGTTTCAATACCATCCATTCTTCAAAATAGGTATTACTTGCAATCGGATAAGAATCTCGAAATCATCCTGAGAGAGATGTTGAAAGATTAGTGAACTAATTCTCTTCCGCGACCAGAGATTCTGTCATTACCAAAAACTAAAACACATGAAAAAATTAAATTGCCTTTTTTACGTTTTTGCCCTGATCATGATGGCAAGTTGCAGCGATGCAGGTGGAGGATTAAACACACTTACAGTTGATCCAGTTCAGGCTACTATTGGAGTTAACGGCGGAACAAGCAAAATCACAATTCAAACAAATGCCAGTTCATGGAGCATCACCAATTCTGCATCTGACTGGTTAAGTTTATCAAGCACCAGCGGCACAGGGCATAGCGGTTCAGTTACACTAACAGTGAGCACAAGAACATTGACAAGCCGTACGGCTACACTGGTGGTTAGTGCTGGGAGCGCCAAAACTGTAGAGGTATCTGTAACGCAAACTGCTTCAGATCATCTTTATGTAATATCAACTGATCTCACCAGTCTTACTTTTGATCATGCTGGTGGCGTGAAAGCATTAAAAATTACTACCGACGCTCCAACGTGGACTATAAGTTCTGATGTAGATTGGCTGCAATTCAGCCAGACTACAGGTAACAAAGGAACGGTATCCATCAACGTAACAGCAACTGAAAGTACAAGCGATAATGCCAAGACGGGAACTATAAGTATCGCTGCTGATGATGCTGCAACCGTTCAGGTTTCAGTAACGCAAAAGGCTCCTTTATATCCGAGTTACAATACCTTACCGTTGGCGGCCGATGCCACAGGTATGAGCAGTACTGCAGTTGAACTTGCTGCTAAAATCAACCTGGGTTGGAACATTGGTAACACACTTGAAGCCATTGGAGGTGAAACATTCTGGGGCAATCCGAAGGTAACAAAAGCACTTATCGATGCGGTTAAACAAAATGGATTTAATGCTGTGCGTATTCCTTGTTCATGGAACCAATACTCAAACAGCACTACAGCAAAAATTCAGGATACCTGGCTGGCCAGAGTAAAAGAAGTAGTACAGTACTGTGTTGATAATGATATGTATGTTTTACTGAATATTCACTGGGACGGTGGATGGCTTGAAAACAATTGTACTACCGATAAGCAAGTTGAAAATAATGCCAAGCAAAAAGCCTTCTGGGAACAGATAGCAACAACAATGCGTGACTTTGACGAACACTTGCTTTTTGCAAGCGCTAACGAGCCTAACGTTGATAACGCAACACAGATGAACGTATTAACTTCGTATCATCAGACCTTCATCAACGCCGTAAGATCGACCGGTGGACACAATACTTATCGTGTTTTGGTTGTACAGGGTCCTGGAACAGACATTCAAAAAACAAACGATTTGATGACGACACTTCCAACAGATCCAACGGCTAATCGTATGATGGCTGAAGTCCATTACTATACACCTTATCAATTCTGTCTCATGACTAAAGATGAATCCTGGGGTAAGATGTTCTACTACTGGGGTCAGAATTATCATTCTACTAGTGATGCCACACGCAATGCGACCTGGGGAGAAGAGACTGATCTGGTTAAATATTTCCAGATGATGAAGACCAAATTTGTAGACAAAGGTATTCCTGTAATACTTGGTGAGTATGCAGCTATAAGACGAACTTCTCTTACAGGAGACGCTTTAACGCTCCATCTTGCCTCAAGAGCTTATTTTTTGAAATACTTAATCCAGCAGGCAAAGGCTAATGGTATACTTCCTTTTTATTGGGATGCTGGTGGGCTCGGCGATGGTGGCACCGGGCTTTTTGACAGAAGTAACAATACTGTTGCTGATCAACAAGCTTTAGATGCAATTGTTCAGGGCGCGCAATAGCCATCATTAGTCCATTGTCAATGGTCGATAGTCCATAGCGATTGACATAAGATAACTGAGTGATAAAAGAAAAGGCCTCTTAATTTTAAACAATTAAGAGGCCTCTCTTTTTGGTTAAACTGTAATAACTGATAACTATCAACGTTGGATTATTAAACCAACCAACCGACAAAAAAAAATCCGCCTGACCGGTTTGGGAAAGTCAGACGGATGGAACTAGAAAAATCGTAAATCGTAAATCGTAAATCGTAAATAATACTAATATTACTTTACAATATTGATCTTAAGGGTATTAGTTCTGGCACGTTCGTGTATTGGCATGCTGGCAAGGAATACAAAAATATCGCCCGACTTAACATGTCCTTCTTTCTTTAAAATAGCCTCTACATCGGCAATGGTTTCATCCGTTGAATTAGACTTATCATAGTGATATGCTCTTGAACCCCACACCAGGTTAATCTGATTGATAAGAGACTTATTACCTGTAAACACAAAGATATTTGCATTAGGTCTGTGCGATGAAGATTTGAATGCTGTATAACCCGAAGCTGTCATCCCAACAATTGCTTTGGCACCAACATCTTTTGCAAGCTTGGTAGCAGCAAGCACCAGACTATCATTAATATATATTGGTGACGTTGTATCTACATCTCTAAAGCGGAAATACATCAATGGATTTTTCTCAACTGATGCAATGGTGCGAACCATACTTCTGATTACTTCAATAGGATATTTACCAGCAGCGGTCTCTGCAGAAAGCATTACAGCGTCAGCACCATCCATTACAGCATTGGCAACGTCGTTAGTTTCAGCGCGCGTTGGTCGTGGATTCTCAATCATGCTTTCCATCATTTGAGTAGCCACAATTACTGGTTTACCTGCTTTGTTACATTTTTCAACAAGCATTTTTTGCACCATCGGAACCTCTTCCAGCCATATCTCTACACCAAGGTCGCCACGGGCAACCATAACGGCATCTGTACTGGCAATAATCTCATCAATGTTACTCAGCGCTTCCGGCTTTTCGATCTTGGCTACAATGCGCGAAGATGATTTATGCTGATCTATGATGGCCCTTAAAGATTGAATATCAAATGCTTTACGAACAAATGACAAAGCAATCCAATCCACTCCGTTTTCTAATCCAAAAAGTAAATCTTTCTCATCTTTTTCTGTTAAAGATGGAGCCGATACTTTAGTAAAAGGGAGGTTAATACCTTTTCTTGATTTGAGTGGACCGCCGTAAACAACTTCGGTAACCACTTCAATATCACGTACTTCTTTAACTTTCAATTCAATCTTTCCATCATCCACCAGAATCACATCACCTTTTTTTACATCGCGAGGTAACTCTTTATAAGATGTACTTACAATCTTGCCATTTCCAATTAATTCCTTTTGAGTGATAATCAACTCATCACCCTTTTCAATGACAATACCAGGCTCAACTTCCTGAATCCTGATCTTAGGTCCTTGAAGATCTAACAAAATGGAAACTGTTGAACCCAGCTCTTTATTTACTTCTCTGATATTGTTAACAACTTTTTTGTGGTCTTCATGTGAACCATGAGAAAAGTTAAGGCGAAATACATCCACACCCTCTTTAACGAGTGCCGTAAGCATTTCTTTTGAGTTTGAAGCAGGCCCAACGGTCGCAACGATCTTGGTTTTGTTGTAAGAAACTTTTTCTAACATAATTTTAATAATGGATAATCACAATTGAGACGTAAATGAAACATTTCCTTATCAGAACACAAAATTTGATTTTGATTTTAGACCCTCCAACGGAATATAGGATGCGAGTTGGATGCCCGGAATACCCTTAATTAAAGCCAGAAGATCATGCTCTTTCTTATAAGTATCCATCTGAGCAAGAATGATGAAGTCGAAGTGAGGAAATTCAGGTATAAGAAAGTATTTACCTGGATTAGTATCTCCAGGCCTGTTTTTGAATAGTTTCAATCGATTGAGTTGAGTTTCGTGTGAAAAGAAATCAAACCTCTTTTCAACATCATTCTTAAACCCCACAACCAGGTCAGGCTGCTTGACCAGATGCGTACCCAATAGCTGATTAATTTCCCACGCAAGCTTATAACCTTTGGCAATTGAGGTTACCCCAATCAACTCAAAATCAAATTCATAGTCTATTATTAACTTACTTTTCTTCATTTCAATGCTCGGCGGGGCATTTTGCTGTCATCAGGGCAAGATTAAAAAAGTTTGACAATATTCCAGTAAATCTCTTTCTTTGCAGAGATTTTTAAATCTTTAAACATTAAAAACATGTCTGAAATTGCACAAAAAGTAAAACAGATCATCATCGAAAAACTAGGTGTTGAAGAATCTGAAGTTACTCCTGAGGCTAGCTTCACCAATGATCTTGGTGCAGACTCGCTGGACACTGTCGAACTTATCATGGAGTTCGAAAAAGAATTCAATATCTCTATTCCGGACGACCAGGCTGAAAACATCTCTACTGTTGGCCAGGCTATTTCTTACCTGGAGCAAAACGTTAAGAAATAAAAATTGATAACTGCCTTTTTTACAACTCACCCCATTGAACATGACTTTAAAACGAGTAGTAGTCACAGGACTTGGTGCACTTACTCCAATCGGCAATACTCTTTCAGAATACTGGGAGGGCTTGAAAGCTGGAAAGAGCGGAGCAGCGCCAATAACACACTACGATGCAACTCTCTTTAAAACCAAGTTCGCTTGTGAAGTAAAAAACTTTGACATCAACAATTTCATAGAGCGCAAGGAAGCCCGTAAAATGGACACCTTTGCTCAGTATGCTATGGTAGCTGTTGATGAGGCAATTAAAGATTCAAACCTCCCGTTAGCTGAACTTGATCCCGACCGTGTTGGGGTTATTTGGGGTTCAGGTATCGGGGGGTTATTAACTTTTCAGGAGGAAGTAAAATCCTATGCGAAAGGTGATGGCACTCCCCGCTTCAACCCTTTCTTCATTCCTAAGATGATTCCTGACTTGAGTGCAGGACATATCTCAATTAAGTATGGCTTCCGCGGACCAAACTTTGTAACGGTATCTGCTTGTGCATCATCTACTAACGCTATTTACGACGCATATACTTTCTTGCGCTTAGGCAAAGCTGATATTATTGTGTCAGGTGGTTCTGAAGCTGCAGTATGCGAAGCCGGTGTTGGTGGTTTTAATGCATTGAAAGCATTATCAGAACGTAACGATTCACCTGAAACTGCATCACGTCCGTATGACAAAGATCGTGATGGTTTTGTTTTAGGTGAAGGAGCTGGTGCTCTTATTCTTGAAGAGTATGAGCATGCAAAACGCAGAGGTGCAAAAATTTATGGAGAGATTATCGGCGGCGGTATGTCTGCAGATGCTTACCATATCACAGCCCCTCATCCTGAAGGTGCAGGCATTATTAAAGTAATGTATAATGCACTGGAAGAAGCAGGCATCAAGCCAGAACAAGTTGACTACGTTAATACGCATGGCACATCAACACCGCTCGGTGATATTGGTGAAATCAAAGCCATTCAAAAAGTGTTTGGAGAACACGCCTACAAATTGAATATCAGCTCTACAAAATCCATGACTGGTCACTTGCTTGGTGCTGCCGGCGCGATAGAAAGTATAGCGTGTTTGATGGCTATTCAACATTCTGTTATTCCTCCAACAATCAATCACTTTACAGACGATCCAGAACTAGATCCCCGATTAAATTTAACCTTTAATAAAGCTCAACAGCGAGAGGTTAATATTGCATTGAGTAATACTTTCGGATTTGGCGGACACAATTTCTCTATAATCTTCAAAAAGGTTTAGAAGATTATACAAGTCTAATGTTTTCACTTTAGCCTGTACTAAAATCTACTACTTTCAAGTGCTAAGAAATTGTTTAAGTGTAAACGATTTCTGATTATTGTTAACTTAGCGGCAGAATAACATTTGTTTGAAGCTAAGAAATTGTAGCGCTTGGTTTGGAAATTACTCAAAATCCCCAAAGGGAAATCTAAGGCTGATCAAAAGCTGATCATTGCCATCAAAAATATAGCGGGCTTAACGCCTTCCAATCTGGCATTATACAGACTGGCAACTATGCATAGCTCGCTGGGCAAAGAAAGCGAGCATGGTTTTAAAGAGTCAAACGAAAGACTTGAATACCTGGGAGATGCTGTTTTAGGCGCAGCCGTTGCTGATTATCTTTTCAAAAAATTTCCATTCAAAGACGAAGGCTTTCTCACGGAGATCAGATCACGAATTGTTAATCGTGAAGCATTGAATCTGCTGGCTCGCAAAATTGGTGTTGGCAACATCGTGCAGTATGACAACAAAAACTCGCATCTTCAGCAAGTAATCTTAGGTAATACCCTTGAAGCGATTGTCGGTGCTATCTACCTTGATAAAGGATTTATCCGGTGCCGGAAATTTGTTTTTGATAAGCTGATCGCACCAAATTATGATCTTGAAGCCATCGTTAATTCAGATTCAAATTTCAAGAGTAAAATTATTGAATGGGCTCAACGCGAAGGCAACGAAGTGAAATTTGAAATAGTAGACGTGAAGAAAGGACGCAATCACAAAGAATTTACGGCACAAGTTATTGTTAACGGTGAACCAAAAGGCACAGGATACGGTAATAACAAGAAGAAAGCAGAGCAGGATGCAGCTCTTAAAACCTGCGAAATGCTAAACATACTTGATTCTTAATTCGTTGGGATTATAATGGTGAAAATTGCTGGCGCTACTGTAAATCAAATTCCTTTCCATTGGAAGAATAATCGTGAGAATATTCTGGAGGCCATCAGGGCCGCTCAAGCCGAAAACGTAAAAATATTATGCCTGCCAGAACTTTGCATCACAGGTTATGGATGTGAAGATGTGTTTCTAAGTGAATGGCTTCCCGAAAAAGCATGGGAAGAAATGCTTGCCATTGCTACCTCTTGTCAGAACATAACCGTTAGCGTTGGGCTTCCTGTTAGAATTCATAACATTGTTTATAATGGTGCTTGCGTTATTAGCAACGGACGTGTTCTCGGTATAACATTCAAACAGCACCTGGCCAACGATGGTGTTCACTACGAACCAAGATGGTTCAAGCCGTGGCCTGCAGGTAAAGTCATTGAATTAACAAAAGGAGATCTAACGTTACCTGTCGGTGATGTCATCTATGAAGTTGAAAATCTTAAACTTGGTTTTGAAATTTGTGAAGATGGCTGGCAAAAAAATCGGCCAGGTTACAAGCTATATGAACGTGGTGTTAATCTGATATTAAACCCAAGTGCCAGTCACTTTGCTATGGGCAAAAGCCTTCTGCGCGAAAAAGATGTTGTACTCGCTGCCAGCAAAGAATTTAATTGCATTTACTTATTTGTCAATCTGCTGGGCAATGAAGCAGGCAGAATGATTTACGATGGCGATATCATTTTCGCTCAAGACACTAATCTGCTGGGCGTTAACAAACGTCTCTCTTTTAAAAATTACAAACTGCTGATTTGTGATGTTGATATTAAGAATCCTGCCAACTCACAACATCTGGCAGAAGTTGATAACAAAGATAAAAATGAAGAGCTGACACAGGCCGTTGCGCTCGCACTCTTTGATTACCTGAGAAAAAGTAAAGCAAAAGGTTTTGTTCTTTCCCTTAGTGGTGGCGCAGACTCCTCAAGCTGTGCTGTGATGGTAGCCGAAATGGTAAAGCGTGCTTCAAAAGAACTGGGGTGGAATCAGTTTTGCAAAACGCTAAATCTCAATGCAGGTGAAATCAATGGCAACTGGAAGACTGCTGTTGGTAAAATTCTGACCTGTGCTTATCAAGGCACAGTCAATTCATCTGACACAACATTCAGGGCTGCAAAGGAACTGGCTGAATCCATAGGTGCCGAATTTCATAATTGGTTAATTGACGATGAAGTAAAAGCTTACAGCCAAAAAATTGAGTCCGTCATTGGAAGATCTCTTCAATGGAAGACTGACGACATAGCATTACAAAATATTCAGGCCCGCTCACGTTCACCCATTATCTGGATGCTCGCCAACGTTAAGCAAGCTGTTTTACTTACAACCTCCAACAGAAGTGAAGGAGATGTAGGCTATGCAACCATGGACGGCGATACCAGCGGAAGCCTCGCTCCCATTGCCGGGCTTAGCAAAGTATTTATTATTCAGTGGCTTAAATGGGCCGAAGCTAAACTTGAACACACTGGCTTGCATACCGTCAATAATCTTCAACCCACAGCAGAGCTGAGACCACTTGAAAATAAACAGACAGATGAGGATGATCTCATGCCTTACAAAGTGCTGCTGGAGATCGAGAAGCATGCCATACTGGAGCGTAAAGCACCAGAACAAGTGTGGCATAGCATGAAGGCTGATTATTCAGATCATGCTAAATTAAAAAATCATATTCGTAAATTTTTCAGGTTATGGACAATCAACCAATGGAAGCGAGAGCGAATAGCTCCCTCCTTTCATCTCGATGAGTTAAATGTAGATCCCCGCACGTGGTGCAGGTTTCCTATCTTGTCATCAGGTTTTGAAGAAGAACTGGCCAAGTTAGATTCTCTCTCCTGAATTAATAATCAATCAAATTAAATGTCGTTTTACAATTAACCCTATATATTTGCTTTTATGGCAATACTGAATTACATCATTTGGAATGGAAGTCCGGAGATATTTTCAATCGGCACATTCTCCCTTCGTTGGTACGGACTTTTCTTTGCTGTTGGCTTTCTCTTAAGTCAGCAGATATTGTATTACATGTTCCGCAAAGAAGGCAAACCTGAAAAGGATGTTGAAACGCTAACCATTTATATGGTCATTGCCACTATCCTGGGAGCACGCCTTGGACATGTTATTTTCTACCAGCCAGAAATGATCTGGACAGAGCCATTAAGTATATTTCTTCCTTTTGAATTTAGTCCATTCAGATTCACTGGTCTGCAAGGCCTGGCGAGTCATGGAGCTGCTATTGGAATTTTAACGGCACTGTGGCTCTACAGTCGCAAGAAAAAAGCAGGACAGAATTTTTTACAAATTGTAGATCGTATTGTTATACTCGTTGCTTTGTGTGGAGCATTAATCCGACTTGGTAATTATTTCAATTCAGAGATCATTGGAAAACCAACGGATAAGGAATGGGGTGTTGTGTTTGTTAACCGCCTAACGGAATATATTGAAAACAAACAAGTTGACACCAATCAGATTGTAGAGACGCTTGCTTATGTAAAGAGTGACTCGTTGCCAACAAAGCCTAATGGTAGTCAACCTATATTCGTTTACATTTTCTTCAAACCCAACGCAACAGTGCCGCAGATTGCAAACTTCATCAACGGTGAGGTGAAGAATGCAATTTCATACCGGCTAAATGAATATTTTGATCAGGGCATTGAACTAACACTTCCTTACGACATCAAAAAAGAAAAAACAGGAAACTATGTAGCCAGGATAAAAACCTATGGCATACCAAGACACCCTTCTCAACTCTATGAATCTATCTCTTGCGTAATACTGTTCATTCTCCTGTTTGCAATCTGGAACAAACACAAAGCCAAGTTACCTGCAGGCCGATTGCTCGGCATCTTTTTAATAGTATGCTTTGGATTACGATTTGTCTATGAGTTTTTAAAGGAAAATCAAGTAACGTTCGAAAATGATCTGCCTATTAATATGGGACAGATACTAAGCATACCACTTATATTGGCTGGCGTTGTAATTCTTTTCATATCATTCAAGAAGAAACCAGAAAGTATCGAAGAAGTAAAAGAGTAATATAATTTTAACAGTAGGATATTGTGTTAACGGATGCTGGCAATCTTATTCGGATTATTAGGGATTTTTTCAACTAACGGCTTCTCCGAAACTCCGAAAGCATTTTCTGTATCTGACACCATTCGACTGAATAAAAAGAAAGTTAATTACGATACTTCGCACTATCTTATTGTTAACAGAATATTCATCATTGGTAACAATAAAACCAGGGACCAGATTATTCTACGTGAACTTAGTTTGCACCAGGGTGATGTTGTTGATAGTGCTGAGCTTATACTGATATTAGAACGCGACAAGAGAAAACTCTATAACACCAGGCTTTTTAACAGAACCGATGTACGAACACTTGAGTTCGAGCCTGGCAGAATTGACATTCTCGTAGATGTGAACGAACGGTGGTACACCTTCCCTACCCCACGATTCGAATTATCAGACAGAAATTTTAATGAATGGTGGGAGAATTACAATCATGATATCAATCGTGTTGTCTATGGTATCAAGTTATACCAATACAACATGCGCGGCCGGAATGAAACACTTTTGGTAACAGCACTCCTGGGCTTTCAGCGTAAACTATCATTAATCTATCGCATTCCGTATCTCAACAAGAAACAAAAGCAAGGTCTCATTTTTGATTTCGATTTTACAGAAGCAAAAAATGTAGCGTATAGAACTGTAGATCATAAATTAGTCTATGAGAAGCTGAGAACACTGCAAAAATATTCAACGTTAACAGGTCTTACATACACCTATAGAAATTCATTCTATCAAACGCATTCA
>DATCRE010000090.1:0-10035 GCA_036569145.1 Cyclobacteriaceae bacterium | reverse complement strand
ATCCAGTCTGTCTGAACCTGTTCCACCTACATCTACTGTACCCCCTGATTTAATATCTAACGTATAGCCACATCCTGTACCGCTACCCAGACTAAGCTTGGCAGAAAGTGTAACTAAGCCACCGCTATAAACTGCAAGGCTTGCATTAATCGTTACGTCAGCTGATATAAGAAGTGTTCCATAAACTCTAATCGCAGTACCAGACCATGTATCTGCTACTGAATTAAAATCTACTGTTGTACCAGCAGGAATTATCAGAATTGTTTTACCGCTCGCAGTACCTCCTTCTGAGCATGTAGCTCCAGGGTTAACCCAACCGTAAGGGCTCGCATTGGAAACAGTACAATTTTGTGAAAAGCTTGCTGAGAAGATCAGGCTAAGCACCATGAGCGAAACTATAGATTTCATGACTGAATTGTTTACGTTACACATCAAAAACTCCAGCAAGAGTCTCAACCTAACTTACAAAGCTAAGTATTTATACCTATATATGTAAGTATTAATACCGATGATTGAATACTCTGTACTACCTAGTATCCAAAGACGGGACCAGAGCCAGAAACTCATGTATTTGGAAGTTAAAACAGCATGGAGATTTGGGTAAAAAACCTTATTAGAGAATAGTATAAGCGGTATTTAACTTTTTCACGCTATAATTGCGCTTTCAAAAATTGGCATTGGCAAAAAGTAAAAAGTCTGAATTTGAGTCTCAAAATTCTCGATTTGAAACAAGGTGTGTATTTGGGATCGTCTATTAATTTAAGAAGTGCAGTTAATACGCTTATTGTTAAAATCAATTGATCTAACTCCATCACAAGCTCTATAAAATATATGGTTGCAAAGGGATTGAACCTTAAGCTATAGTGATGTCAACATTCATATCTGTTCTATATTTGAATCTTAAAAATCAATTCCAGATTACCATTAATTCAAGATTAAAGCATGCAGATTATTGGAATAATACCGGCGCGTTATGCCTCAACACGGTTTCCTGCAAAGCCCCTGGCAGACATCAGTGGCAAGTCAATGATACAGCGTGTTTATGAACAGGCCAGGAAATCGTCAAGCCTTACAAAAGTTGTAGTCGCTACTGATCATCAGGAGATTTATAATCATGTGAAAAATTTTGGAGGCAACGTTTCGATGACTCGCGAAGATCACCCCAGCGGAACAGATCGCTGTTATGAAGCCGTAAGTCAACAAAACGAAAAATATGATTATGTAATCAACATACAAGGTGATGAACCCTTCATTAAACCTGAACAAATTGATTTGATCGCCAGCAAGCTCGATGGCAAAACAGAGATTGCCACGCTTGTTAAAGCTATAACTGATGCCGAACAGCTTTTCAATGCCAATGTTGTGAAAGCCGTTGTAAGCAAAGAAATGAAAGCACTCTATTTCTCACGAGCCACAATCCCTCATTTACGCAATATTCCGCAAGAGCAATGGCTCGGAAAACAAAAGTTCTTTAAGCACATTGGCATGTATGCTTATCGTAATGATATCTTAAAACAACTTATTCAACTTGAAGTTTCTTCTCTTGAAAAAGCAGAGTCACTGGAACAACTTCGCTGGGTGGAAAATGGTTTCTCTATTGCTGTAGCTGAAACTATGCTTGAGACATTGGGCATTGATACGCCAGAGGATTTATTGAAGGCTATTGAACTTACCAAATAGAGACATAACTCTTGTGTCAAATCTCATTACTCATATTGATCAGCTTCACCAGGAAGTCACATTTCAGTTCCCTCCTCAACGAATCATTTCTCTTGTTCCATCACAAACAGAGTTATTTTCTGATTTGAATCTGGATACCGGAGTTATTGGGATCACAAAGTTTTGCGTCCATCCTGACCATTGGCGTAAGAGTAAGACAATTGTAGGCGGCACAAAGAATTACTGGTTTGATGTAATTGACGAGCTTAAACCCGATCTTATCATCGGCAACAAAGAAGAAAATGAACAGGAAGGTATTCTTCAGCTAAAACAGAAATATCCTGTGTGGATGAGTGATATCATCACGTGGGATGATTCCCTATCTATGATTAAATCATTAGGTACAATTACGAATCGTGATGTCGTAGCAGATAACATTCTCCATCAAATTCAACATTCATTTGCATCACTCAGGCAACACAATAAAAAAACTGTTTTATACCTGATCTGGAGAAAGCCCTGGATGAGTATTGGTAAAAACACTTTTATTAATACAATGCTCGAAAAAATTGGTTTGCAAAACTGTTTGCAGGATGTATCACGATACCCAGAGCTAAATGAAGATGAAATCCGGTCATTAAAACCTGATCTCATTTTTCTTTCTTCAGAGCCTTATCCATTTAAAGAGAAGCACATTGAAGAATTGAAGAAACTCTGTCCCCAGGCATCTCCTATGTTGGTTGATGGAGAAATGTTTTCGTGGTATGGAAGCCGCCTGATTAAAGCGGCTCCCTATTTCAATAGTCTTATAACTCCGTAAGTGTTGCTCCAAAAGATTTCACATCGTTCCAGTAATTAGGATACGACTTCTTTACTACGCCCGGATTTTCTATCTCTACATCCATTAAAGTAGCCAATGGTGCAAAGGCCATAGCCATACGGTGATCTTTATAAGTTTTGAACGATGCTGATGACGGCAGACTGGTGGAAGGAATTACTCTCCAGTTTTCTGCATCATCTTCAATCAAATTGCCACCAATTTTTTGAAGTTCATTCTGAAGAGCAGCTATTCGATCCGTTTCTTTAATGCGAAGACTTTCCAATCCTGTGAAATGTGCTGGAATTCCTTTTGCCACACATACCACAGCTATGGTTTGAGCAAGATCTGGACAATCCGTAAAATCCCATCTTAATTTCTTCATGGCATCTTTCTTGGTGAGCTTGAGCATACCATTGTGATCAAGTACAGCTTTCACACCAAGCTGATCCATAATTTCAACAACAACACAATCGCCCTGGAGAGAATCGAGCTGTAATCGTGGAAGCAAGATTTCGGCTTTCTCGGCCATGGCTGCAAATGCAAACCAATAGCTGGCTGCAGACCAATCAGATTCTACCGTGAATTCAGCTGGATGATATGATTGATGCGCGATGGTCACTTTATCTTCATACACCTGGCATGCAACTCCAAAGTGTTGCATGATCGATTCAGTCATCTCAATATAAGGACGGCTTCCTACCTTTCCTTCCAATTCCAGGATCAATCCGTGTGGTAATAAAGGAGCCACCATCATAATGGCTGAAATAAATTGGCTGCTCACATCACCCCGAATCCGGATAGAATCATTTTTCTGACGATCAAAACCTTTTATTGTTAGCGGAGGATATCCTTCAACACCTGCGTATTGAACATCAGCTCCTAACATGCGTAAGGCGTTTACCAAAATCCCGATAGGTCTTTCTTTCATTCTCTCGGTGCCAGTCATTGTTTTATGCTGGTTGGTTACTGCAAAATATGCTGTGAGAAAACGCATGGTTGTGCCGGCATCTTCAACATCAATAACTGCATCCGGCGAATTCACCAGGCGGAGCATGAGTTGAGTATCATTGGCATCAGATAAATTATGAAGACTCGACTTACTTCCAGCAAGTGCATTGATAATTAACGCACGATTGCTGATGCTTTTAGAAGCTGGTAGCAGAGAGGCAGTGCCTTGAAAAACGGATGTTCGTTTGATGTGAGTGACTGAGTTCAACGTTGTAAATATTTTTTGATTGGGCAAGTTACATTAAGTGAAGATTTTTTATAAACGTTTGAAACATTTCCTCAAACATTCTAGTTATCTCTGGTATATGAACACTACGAAAAAAATAGCAATTGGAATCGGGGTAGCTTCTGGTGCATTGCTGGCTGCATGGTTGTTGACTGGAAGCCGAAAAGAGAAAACAAAAGAATTTATCTCTAAAAAGACATCTGACTTAAAAAACTCATTTAAAAAGGATGAGAATGGCAAAGTTGAAGAGTCTGAGTCCTATTACATTTAAAGAGAGCGATACGCTGAGAGCGCTTCTTTTACTTCTGTAAGCGTTATCTCACAATCCAGATGTGCACTTCCAATCCCGCTGAGAAGTACACAAAGAATTTTGTTTCCCGCATTTTTCTTATCCTGCAATGTCAGGGCTGCAATTTCTTCCAATTGATTTTCTTGTAATTCTATTTTTCCATAAACCTTTAACAGGTAATCCGTTATTTGCTGAAATGAGGGCTGATCTAAAAATCCTCGTTTGATCGCTATAAATCCTTCGGCTATCAGGCCTGCAGCAATAGCTTCGCCGTGCATTACCTTTTTGTTGATACCTAACAAATAGCTTTCCACCGCGTGGCCGATAGTATGACCGGCATTTAATATTTTTCGTAGACCCTTTTCTTTTGGATCTTCTGTAACTACATAGGCCTTGTATTCAACCGAGTGCCTGATTAGTGTATCCCAATCCTGCTCTTCAAGATTTTTTTGCCTGAGGGTATCCCACATAGCCTTATCTGAAATAAGTGTATGTTTGATCACTTCTGCAAAACCTGAACGTAGCTCAGCTTTGGGCAACGTATTGAAGAATCCACTATAGAGCATCGTGAGCGCCGGCAATTGAAAAACTCCAATATGATTTTTGAAATGATTGAAATCTATGGCAAGCTTTCCGCCAATGCTGGCATCCACCTGGGCAAGTAGTGTTGTTCCCACCAGAATAAATTCAATACCACGTTTATAAGTGGCAGCACAAAATCCTCCCATATCTCCAAGAACGCCTCCACCGAGAACAATGAGAACAGCATGTCTATCCAGTGCATGATCAGTCATAGCCTGCCAGATGTGCGTACAGGTTTCTAAAGTTTTTTGCTCCTCCCCACTTTTAACTTCGATAACAAAATGTTCAGGTAAGCCGTCTTTAAGAATAGGATAACAATTCTTCCGGGTATTTTCATCCATCAATACAGCAACCTTGCTATACTTCTTTTTGGATAGAAATGCACTTAAATCAGAAACCGGATTATGTGTAAGCAGAATGTTATCAGGCAGCATCAGAACTTTTATTTTAAAAATTGCCCGAATTTAACGCAATAAGGATTGAAGTCATACTCTACAATACCAAAAAAGCCCTCCATTTAAATCTGAGTTTTGAATCTGTACCTTTAAAGAATCGTAATAAGCTGATATGACGGGTTCGATAAAACGATCAGGACATGCAGAATTACCCTTGCACTACGGGCATGTACCCTTGTGGCTTGCTGAACGAATGGGTAAACTTGGACTTGCCATTACAGAATCGATAATTGCTGAGTACGGGAAGGCCGAGTTTCTTAAAAGGATGAGCGATCCGTTCTGGTTTCAAAGTCTGGGGTGCGTCATGGGCATGGACTGGCATTCATCCGGAATTACAACGTCGGTACTGGGTGCTTTGAAAAGGGTAATCAATCCCCAGGCAAAAGAACTTGGAATTTATTTTTGTGGAGGAAAAGGAAATGCATCCAGGCAAACTCCGGCAGAGCTGATGCGTGTTGGCGAACGAACCGGATTGGATGGAGATTATCTCGCAAGATGCAGCAGGCTAAGCGCGAAAGTAGACAACACTGCGATACAAGATGGCTATAATTTATACCTCCACAGTTTTATTATCAGTGATGAAGGTCAGTGGACTGTAGTGCAGCAGGGAATGAAAACACACGGCACCACGGCGAGACGTTATCACTGGCATTCACCATCACTCACCTCTTTTGTTGAAGATCCGCATACTTCGATCTGTGGTGAGAACCAGGGAAACATTTTAAACATGGTTGCTAAGGAAGCTGTTCCGGCTCAAACATCAATCATCAGCATGACACATGAATCGCCCGAGCGAATGATGCGTGAAGTTCGAAACCTGACCATGCCCAACCATCACGATGTTCGAGGCAAAGATGTTGACCTGAAAAGACTCGGCAGCATGTTGTGGCTTGCACATGAAAAACAACCACGCGATTTTGAAGAATTACTTTTACTAGAAGGACTCGGACCTCGCACATTACAATCGCTTGCGTTGGTTAGTGAAGTGATTTATGGAACACCATCACGCTTTACTGACCCCGCCAGATTTTCATTTGCACATGGTGGTAAAGACGGGCATCCCTTCCCTGTACCTATAAAAGTTTATGATGAAACATTAACGACGTTACGCAGCGCCATTGATAAAGCTAAGCTCGGCGTTGGCGATAAACAGCAGGCGATAAAAAGTCTTTCAGCATTAGCGATACGCGCCGAGCAAAATTTTATTCCCAACGAAAACATAGAAACTGTAATTGCTAAAGAGCGTGAAGACTCCTGGAAATATGAAGGACGAACTGTATTTGGCAAAGCAAGAGAACCGAGGAAAGGCGATCAGTTGAAATTGTTTTAGTCAGGTAAAAGTGTGGCTGACTTTTGCAGGTCGACAAAAAATCCTACCAGATGGGGTACAAATTGGGGTACAAATAATTGAATCTGTATCCTTATCTCACTTCCTTTATCAGGAATTCATTCTTATCCTTATCTTTAGCCCGACTTTATTAACCTGTATGAAAGCCAGACCTAATGTCTCTTTTGAAGATACGGATATTGCTTTTTCGTATAAATCTAATGCTTCCCTCAAGAAAGCACATTTTATCTTCTCGCTTGTAAATCATCCCTGGATCTCGGGCATCGCTACAAGTTTTGTAAAACTTGCATTGAAGATTGGTTTGCCTATAGAAAGTATTATCAGGAAAACTGTATTCTATCATTTCTGCGGTGGAGAAAGCATTGAAAAAAGTACTGAAGCCATTCACCAACTAGCCAAATACCAGGTCAACACTATTCTTGATTATTCTGTTGAAGGTGAAAAATCTGAAGAAGGATTTGATCAGACTCTGAATGAAATTCTTCGAACTGTTGAGAAAGCAAAAGAATCTAAAGAAATACCATTCTCTGTATTTAAAGTAACGGGTCTTGTATCGACCGATGTGCTTGAGAAACTTCAACGACAAGAAACACTCTCCCCTGAAGAGGAGGCTGCATGGCAACGGGCAAAGAATCGTGTTAATACTATTTGCCAAAAAGCTTTTCACTACAATGTGTCAGTTCTGATTGATGCCGAAGAAACGTGGATTCAAAATCCGATTGATACTCTTGTTTATGAAATGATGGCCGCGTATAACAAAGAAAGAGCTATCGTATTCAACACATATCAACTTTACCGGATAGATTCACTCGCTAATCTTCAGCAGGCATTCAATCGGGCAAAAACAGAAAACTACTTTATTGGTGCTAAGCTGGTGCGTGGAGCCTATATGGAAAAAGAACGTGAGCGTGCTGAGACAATGGGCTATGAAAGTCCGATACAACCAACGAAAGAAGCAACGGATAAAGCCTTCAATAAGGCACTTGCTTTCTGCATGCAAAATCATGAGCGCATTGCTGTGATGTGTGGATCTCATAATGACTATAGTAATCATTACCTCACAGAGCTTATGCAAGAACAGGATCTTGATCCACACACTGATAAGGTATGGTTTGCCCAGCTTTATGGCATGAGCGACAATATATCTTTTAACCTGGCCAAAGCGGGTTACCGGGTTGCCAAGTATGTTCCGTATGGTCCTGTAAAATCTGTAATGCCTTACCTGTTAAGACGCGCTGACGAAAACACCTCTGTTGCCGGCCAGAGCAGTCGCGAACTGACAATGATCAAAAAAGAATTACGCAGGAGGAGAACTATTGCCAGGTAGAAATAGTCGTCAGTCCATTGTCAATGGTCCATGGCACTTCTCACAAGTCATTGGAATTGGTTTGAATCTATGTAAGAAACTTTGAAATTAACGGCTGATTCCCATTGATTTATTACAAATGCGATGGACCATCGACTGTGGACTATTGACCAATTACTAATAACGGTAGCCTAATGACTAATACGATAATTCCCTTATTTTTGCGGAAAGTATAAAACCGTCATTTATGTTAAGCGAGCAGGAAGTTATCCGCAGACAAAGTAAGGAAGAATTGGAAAAGCTGGGCATCAACCCCTACCCGGCCGAGCTTTTTGAAGTTAATGTTACAGCTAAGGATGTCCTTGAAAATTATGAACGCAATAAGCTAGACTATAAAAATATCTCCATCGCCGGCCGAATTATGGGCCGTCGTATTATGGGTTCTGCTGCTTTCGCAGAACTTCAGGATGAAAGTGGTCGTATTCAGATTTATCTGAGAAGAGATGACCTCTGCCCTAACGAAGACAAAACGCTTTACAATACTGTTTTCAAAAAACTGCTGGATATTGGTGATATCATTGGCGTGAAAGGTTTTGCGTTTACAACTCAAACCGGAGAGATTTCTATTCACGCTACATCGCTTACCGTACTATCCAAATCACTTCGTCCATTGCCGGTGGTAAAAGAGTCTACGGATGAACAAGGCAATGTTATACGGCATGATGCTTTTACTGATCCGGAACAACGATATCGTCAGCGTTATGTTGATCTGATTGTTAACCCTGAAGTTAAGGATGCCTTTATCAAACGCACGCAGTTGGTAAACTCCATGCGTCAATATCTCAACCCTAAAGGTTACCTGGAAGTTGAAACGCCTATACTCCAGCCACTGTACGGTGGTGCAGCGGCGCGTCCGTTCAAGACTCACCACAATACACTTGACATGACATTGTATTTGCGTATTGCCAATGAGCTTTACCTGAAACGATTGATTGTTGGCGGCTTTGACGGTGTTTATGAATTTTCTAAAGATTTCAGAAATGAAGGCATGTCACGCTTTCACAATCCTGAATTCACGCAGATAGAACTTTACGTGGCCTACAAAGATTACAACTGGATGATGGATCTTGTAGAGGAGATGATTGAGAAAGTAGCTATTGACCTTCATGGCAAAACGCAACTTACTGTAGGCAAAAATATAATCGACTTCAAGCGTCCTTGGAAGCGCTACACAATGTTCGAAGCTATCGAACACTTTACGGGCATTGATATTTCATCCATGAATGAAAGTGAATTGCGTGATACATGCAAAAAGCTTCATGTGCCAATGGATGAAACTATGGGCAAAGGAAAACTCATTGACCAGATTTTTGGTGAGAAATGTGAACCTAATCTTATCCAACCAACATTCATTACTGACTATCCTGTTGAGATGTCACCGCTGGCTAAAAAACACAGAAGCAAGCCTGGATTGGTAGAACGTTTTGAAGCTATTTGTAATAGCAAAGAAATATGTAATTCATTCTCTGAGTTGAACGATCCTATCGATCAGCGCCAGCGCTTTGAAGAACAACTTGAACTTGGCAAGCGTGGTGATGAAGAAGCGATGACATTGGATGAAGATTTTCTTCGTGCTCTTGAATATGGTATGCCTCCAACAGCAGGATTAGGTATTGGTATTGATCGCTTAAGCATGATCATGACTAACTCGCCTTCGATACAAGATGTTCTTTTCTTTCCGCAGATGAAACCCGAAAAACTCACCAGCGGATTTAATGAAAAAGAATTTGAAGAGGCCGGTGTTCGCAGTGAATTAATTCCTGTACTTCAAAAAATGGGCATTATCTCTATCGCACAAATGCGTGAGATGAAAGTATCAAAACTCTTCAACGATGTGTGTGGTATGCGCAAGAAACTTAAACTTGAAATTGCCAATCCAACACAACAAGAAGTAGAGGGCTGGTTGAAATAGGTCGTCATAAGTTTTACCTATGCGTTACGAGTAAAGAATTACTTTGTAACGCATAGTTCATATCGAATCAACCGGGTTCAATAACCTGTATGATTTTCATTCCTTTAGCTGTAAAGCTGCTTACTGGTTCTCCCTTATTACATGCCTCCAATTTTATACAAAGCAATGTGAGATCGCTATGCTGAGGTATGGCTATTAGCAACGGCTTTACTTTATCTTTTAAATTTATGACGGGCAAAACCATTTGATACGTAGCTGCTGTTTTGCGTGCCAAATCAGGATGTATGGCAATAGCCGTTACACGATATCCATCTACTCCACTCTCTTTAAAATCAGGATGGTTCTCAAAATCCAATGTTACCATGATCTG
>DATCRE010000089.1:0-2615 GCA_036569145.1 Cyclobacteriaceae bacterium | reverse complement strand
CTTGCCGGCAATCTTCAAGGTATTGATTACCTCTACACAGCAGATGGTGCTTTGAAAAGTATTAACCACGCCGATCCAACCAAAGATCCTGGACAGGATGGTATTGGTAGCACGACGTTTACTGCTGATGTATTTGGTATGACATTAGACTACTATACCAATGATTATGTAGGCGCCAACGGAGAGGTTGAAAATATTTCAATGCCTGAAACCTATACAGATCAGTATTCTGGGTTAATTAAAACTATGCGCTGGCACAGCCCGGTGAAAAGCACCAAACAATTTGCATATGCATACTCGTATGACGAACGAAATCAGTTTATAAATGCTGATTGGGGAATTGTTACTCCTGATCCAACCGACCCAACAAAGCCGCACCAGCTTAATGTTGATCCGTTTAAACCATACCAGGAAGGCGTTCCCGATGCGAATGGAAAACAGGGGTATGATGCCAATGGCAATATCAATTTCCTTCAACGCAATTCGAACAGGCTACAATCTGTAAATGGTTTTGATTATGACCTGGCGTATCATTATGAATCAAACTCCAACAAACTTCTAAACATTACCAATGGTGATAACACCAGTTTGTTCAGATCATATCAATACAACGGTCTGGGGCAAATGACTACTGAAACAAAAGATGATAAAACGAGCTATATCACGTATGATGTCTCTGGTAAAGTAACGGGTGTTTATGCAGACGTAGATCACACGCAACCCATCACAACCTATCTCTATGATGACCGAGGTTTCCGTCTTAGCAAAACCAGCTATGGAACGGATTTTTCGCCTACATTGGTAACATGGTATGTGCGCAATGCCAGCGGCGATGTTTTAAGTACCTATGAAGATAACCTGGATGATGACGGAGTACTGCCAACGGAAATTCCTATTTATGGTAGTGGCCGTATAGGACTTTATAAACCTTTGTTCGGAAATTCATTTTACGAGCTTTCTGATCACCTTGGTAATACGAGGGCCGTAATTGGTAAGGTAATAACGAATGAAACGCTGGCTACGATGGAAGATGAACGTTCTGAAACGGAATCAGAACAGTTTATAAATGTTAATGGAGTACCCTCCAGCTTTAACCATACGCTATCGGTTATAGAAGTTGATAATCAAAAAATACCACTCACTTCTCCGGGTAAAGTTAACCGTATTAATAATGGTGTTGTCGGGGCAAACCCTATTGGTGTTGGTCAGTGGCTTCCGGTAGAGCCAGGTGATGTGATAGAGGCAGAAGTTTATGTTAAATATGCGGACTTTCAATCCAACAGCTACAACCCGGTGACAGATGCTTTGTCACAGCTGGAGACAAGCTTCATCAATCACTCTGTCATTGATGGTGTTTCTGTTTTTACTTCAGCGGTTACACCAGTTAGTGTCATTGTTCCGGCATCTACAGATGTTGATGATGACGAACCGCTTGCCTTTTTAAATTACCTGCTTTATGATAAGCACGGAAACTTGGTAAGCCACGATAACATTCAGGTATCAGGCGATGCAGAAATAACAGCGGATAAGCCGATTACTTTTGAACATGAGCGGCTTTCATTCAACCTTACGATGGAGCAAGGTGGGTTTCTATATGTTTTTGTATCTAACCTTACCAATGAAAACTTGGATGTTTATTTTGATGATCTGCGCATTAAGCAAACCATGTCCAATATTGTAGCAGGTGGTGATTATTATCCGTATGGCCTTGCTATTGACGACAGGCAGATTGATCGTCAACCCTTTCGCTATGGTTACCAGGGAAAAAATGCTGAGAAGGATGATGAGACTGGATGGAATCATTTTGAGTTGAGGGAGTATGATCCAGTTGTTGGAAGATGGACCACAGCTGACCCCAAGCGTATTGGATTTTCACCTTATATTGGAATGTATAACAATTTAACAGGAGCCACAGATTCTGATGGAGGAGGACCAGATGACTATATTATACATAGTACAGGCTTAATTGAATATGTTCCTACAGGCAATGTTGATAATTTCTATTATCTAACAGCAGAGAATCAACTTGTGACTTTAGCTGAAGGATGGCAAAGGAACGCAAATGGATTGATGCAACTACCACAAAGTTTTTCATTTAATCAAAGTGGTATTTCGTTTAAATTTTCTGTAAAAGAAGGTCAACTTGATAGAGCATATGTTGCGCCAGAGACAGCTGCAGCTTTGTTTGGCGCTTTTGTGGAGACAGGTTTTAGGGATATAACAATTAATCAATTTAGTTTTTCTAATGGGGCCTCACCTAGTCCAAGCGTATCACATATAAACGGTAAGAATGGTGATCTTAGGTATTTAAAGAATGATGCTAGTGGAGGTAGTGGAACGGTATTCGATTTCGATTTTGATAAAGTCAGAAATAGCCAGCTAACTGAAGCCTTATATAAATTTGGCTGGAAGGATATGAAGTCATTCATCGTGCCCTTTCCATATCTTAATCATGGACTACTACCGAGGACCTCTCATTTAGCTAAGCACGATAATCATCTTCATTTGCAGGGATTCAAACCGAATATTGTTAAGACCAAACATCCAAACGCTCCTATTTTTTATATTTATAAATAGAAATAATTGAAACATATGAATAGAATAGGACTTTTAAC
>DATCRE010000088.1:0-6356 GCA_036569145.1 Cyclobacteriaceae bacterium | reverse complement strand
AAATACATCGATAAAAACCATGCAGGTTCGCTAATAATATGGGATAGAATGTTTGGCACATTTCAAGCGGAGGAAGAGAAGCCAACATATGGTATTACTAAACCTATCAATAGCTGGAATGCGGTTTGGGCCAACGTGAGTCATTATGCCGAGATGACGCAAGACCTGAAACGAATAACAAAACTGAGTGATAAGATAAAGTATCTCTTCAAGAAGCCGGGATGGTTGCCCGAATATTTAGGAGGATATAGACCCGCGCCTGAAGTTGATCAATCGTCCTATAAAAAATATGAATCCTCGTCATTCATGTTATTGAATTTATATGTTGTGTTTCAATATATTATCTGCCTGGTGGGCACATCATTATTTCTTTTCAATGCAGGCAATTTTAATCTGGCCGAAAAAACATTCATCACAATTCTAATATCGTTTACTGTAGTGAATTGTGGCGTACTCTTCGAACGGCGACGATGGGTAAAGTGGGGCGAGCTGTTTCGCATTATCTTCTATCCTTCTATATTGTTGTGGATTGCTTTTAATCAACAAAACTCTATAGTGCTTTATAGTGTAGCTATCGCTTACTTGGCTATCAGTCTACCGTGGTTTTTACGAATTTTAAAAAATGAAAAACAACATACTCAGTAAAATCGTATTCATATTTCTCTGTTCTTTGTTCTCCTGTTCAAAATCACTGCCAGTATTAGATGGTATTGACTTAAAAGAATGGAACACTGATAAAAACGCCTGTACAGGAAAACGTTTAGCAATGAAGGATGCTCTCACTAATCAAAAAGAAAAACTGCTTGGGTTAAACGAAATGGAAATCGTAACCCTCCTCGGAAAACCTGATGGTAACGAATTGTACAAGCGCAATCAAAAATTCTATTACTACGCTATTCAGCCTTCCAAAGAATGTAATTTAAAAACTCAGAATGCTGTGCTTCAACTTGTAGTACGTTTCACTGCTATGGGAGTTGCCAATGAAGTAAGCATTGAATAAAAATTACGAGTGCGAATAAATCATCATCTAGCTCGCTTCTATTTTACATTCATCGCTGAAATTCTATATTTGCTTAACCTAAACAAATTGACATGCATCATATTTCTGTGATTGGCTCGGGCACCATGGGCAATGGCATCGCTCACGTATTTGCTCAACATGGTTTCAGCGTTTCTCTTATTGATATTCAGGAAGCAGCATTAAAGAACGCCCTTCAAACTATCGAAAAAAATCTGGACAGGCAGGTCAGTAAACAACTTCTAACAGATGATCAAAAGAGAAAAGCGCTGGCCAATATCAAAACCTTTACATTCATAAAGGACGGCGTTGCACAAGCCGATCTCATTATTGAAGCTGCCACTGAAAATGCAGATTTAAAACTGAAAATTTTCAGTGAGCTTGATGCACTGGCGCAACCTAATGCTATTCTTGCAACCAACACTTCTTCCATATCAATTACCAAAATCGCCTCCGTCACAAAGCGCGCAGATCGTGTTATTGGAATGCATTTTATGAATCCGGTACCCGTTATGAAATTAGTAGAGGTTATCAGAGGCTATAATACATCAAATGATACAACAGAAAGTATTATGACGTTATCTAAACAGCTGGACAAAGTTCCTGTGGAAGTAAACGACTATCCAGGTTTTGTAGCCAACAGAATACTGATGCCCATGATCAACGAAGCTATTTATTCTTTGTATGAAGGAGTAGCTGGCGTTTATGAAATTGATACCGTGATGAAATTAGGTATGGCCCATCCTATGGGGCCGTTACAGTTAGCAGACTTTATTGGTCTTGATGTTTGTCTCGCTATTCTACGTGTACTTCACGATGGATTCGGCAATCCGAAATATGCTCCATGTCCTTTGCTGGTTAACATGGTACAAGCTGGTCATAAAGGTGTTAAGAGTGGATCAGGATTCTATCAGTACACTGCAGGTAGTAAAGATTTAGTAGTCACCGACCAATTTAAAAAGTAGCCGTGCAAAAAGAATTTATTTCTTCAACAGGTCTCTTATCTCTGTTAGTAATTTAATATCTGCAGGTGGTTCAGCAGGAGTTGAAGGCGCAGCTTCTTCTTTTTTCTTGGCAGCGTTTATTGCTTTTACCATGATGAAAATAACAAAGGCAATTATCAGAAAATCAACAACCGTACCGAGAAAACTACCCAACTTAATACCGGGTCCAAGTTCTATAGTCTTCCAGTCACCACCGGGTATCAACGGATTGATAATGGGCATAACAATATCACTTACGAAAGAGCTTACAATTTTACCAAAAGCTCCTCCGATGATAACACCCACAGCAAGGTCAATTACATTGCCACGCATGGCAAACTGTTTAAATTCTTTCAGCATAACGTTAATAGTTTCGTTTATCTAAATTAGAAGAATTTTCCGAAGGTTATAGTAAGTTTTTGAATTACAGAGAGAAGTGCATACTGATTAACTCTATCGTAGCATTAGTTGATGATAACAAGATCTTCAGACTGGCAACTTCCAAAACAATCACGTCATCTAATCTTACTGATAAGATATAATTACCTAACAAGTAGCCTGATCATTTATCCCCCACCAGATTAAGACGACTTCGTAGTCCGGTGTAGCCGGTTAATTCTACACTCGCACTACCAATAAAAAGCTCTGCACTTATTTTAACAGGGATTCTGTTTTTATCATCTGAAAACCATGCTGATACTGAATTCTCACCATCAAAGATTTTGTTTTTAGGCATAACAGGCACAAGCACAATAGTTTTAACCTTGCCCACTTTTGTTTTTATTGTCTCCTTACCTTTATAGATGATTTTCATGTTATAAAACGCATCTTCAAAGAAGCCGGGAACGCTAATGGTATCTTTAGGTTTGATCTTCGAGAAATCTATATTTCGTAGTAGAAGATAACCACTAATCATATCTCGCACCTGGGCTGGTGCATCGTAGTAGAGAGGTGGTTTTAGTTTTCCTGTTTTCTTATCTAATGTCTTCACTTCAATCCGGTTGTTAACCTGATCAAAATTTGTCCATTCATCTTTTTTATAATGTCCTTCTCTTATTCTTCTGAAAAATTGGTGAGGAATGAGCGCTGATGTATCAACGTATGCGCCCCACTGATCATCAATGTCTGCAATCCAATCTACTACCCCAACAGTCTTCCCGATGATTTCAACCTTGAAGCAATCGCGATTATTCATTTTGTAGTACTGCGGATATACTGTCGCAACACCTTTGCCAACCGTAAAGAATCCATAAATCATTTTATAATGAAGCACCTCGCCCCTTGCAAAACTTTCGTTTTTCATAGGAGGATATGCTTCCTTATAGTCGCCGATAAAAGCACAGAAAATGATAACAACGAAAAAACTCAACGCCAACTTTCTCATACGTACAGGTAACAACCGGAAATTAAATCCCAAGTATTAACTAAATGTAAACAACTAATGATATTTCAAAGTTAGTGCCAGCTGCCATCAAGCATGCTTAAACGACAGAATCAGTCTTTAAACTGAAACACCGTTATCGCGAAGCGCATCGTTTAGCGATGTCTTTTTGTCTGTGCTCTCTTTACGCTGACCTATAATCAAAGCACAGGGAACCTGAAAATCACCAGCCGGAAATTTCTTAGTATACGAACCAGGTATCACCACAGATCTCTCAGGAACATAATTTCTGTATTCAACTGGCTGTGGGCCTGTAACATCGATGATTTTAGAACTTGCTGTCAATACAACATTGGCACCTAAAACTGCCTCTTTACCAACACGTACACCCTCTACTAAAATACAACGCGAACCAATAAATGCATTGTCTTCAATAATAACTGGCGCCGCCTGCACAGGCTCTAAAACTCCACCAACACCCACTCCACCACTCAGGTGCACGTTCTTTCCAATCTGGGCACAACTTCCTACTGTGGCCCATGTATCAACCATCGTGCCTTCGCCAACATAAGCACCAATATTTACATACGATGGCATCATGATCACACCCTTGCTCAGGTATGAACCATAACGCGCAATAGCATGAGGCACTACACGTACACCCAATGACTTATAATTATTCTTTAAAGCTATTTTATCATGGAATTCAAAAGGCCCAACTTCAATGGTCTCCATTTGCTGAATGGGGAAATAAAGGATTACAGCCTTCTTAATCCATTCATTTACCTGCCAGCCACCCTCAACAGGCTCAGCAACACGTAATTCACCTTTATCCAGTTTCTCCACTACAGCACGGATGCCTGCCTGAACATCAGCTTGTTGCGTAAGGGAACGATCTTCCCAGGCCTTTTCAATAAGTTGTTTTAATTCCATTTTCTGTATTCGTTGTTAATAGTAGTATTTTCGGCAATAATAACAATTAAGCGCTAAACGATTACAGCGTTACGATGCAAGAAATTAAAAAAAGAAGAATTGCAATTGCCTCCATACTCAAACCTGTTGACGATACCCGGATGTTTGAGAAGTTAGCACAAAGTTTAGTGCAATCAGGTTTTTATGAAGTTCATGTTTTGGGATACCCTACAAAGCTGGATAGCTCCTTTCCCAATATTCATTTACATGCCAGCAAAAACTTTAAGCGCTTAAGCGTCAGACGCATCATTCAACCTTTTATTGTTTTAAAAAAACTACTTCAATTAAAGCCTCAATCCCTAATTGTTTCGACGCATGAGTTATTATTTGTCGCTGTCATCTTTAAACTCATTACAGGCTGTAGAATTTATTATGATGTTCAGGAAAATTACTACCGGAACATACGGTACACCAACGTATTTCCTGCATGGCTAAAACTGCCTCTTGCCTGGTTTGTCCGATTTAAAGAAATCATCTCCTCTCCTTTTATCACTACGTTTATACTGGCTGAAACTGGTTATGCTAAGGAGCTTTCCTTCGTTCAACAAAAGTTTATTGTGCTTGAAAACAAATTCAAAAAGCCAGGCGACTTATCATCAAACCGAATTAAAACAGGTGATTTCATCCATTTGCTTTTTAGTGGAACATTGGATGAGGCAACGGGGGTATTTAATGCCATTGAACTGGTTAAAAATCTTCACACAATAAACCATCACGTAAGGCTTACCTTAATTGGATATTGTTCTAAACCATCAACCTATTTGAGAATCAAGCAGGAAATAAATGATTGCAATTTTATAAAACTGAAAGGTGGAAATGAACTAGTGCCACACACAGAGATTATAAAAGAAATTCAGAAAGCTGATGCTGGAATAATAGCATATTCCATTACTAAAATAACAGAAAGCCGGGTGCCTACTAAATTATTTGAATATCTCGGCTGTGGGCTACACATACTGCTACCCAATCACAAGCTCTGGACAGATCGATGCCCCGAAAACACAAGTCTGAGTATTGATTTTAAAAACCCTGATATCAACACTATCAACAGATATTTGAGCTCTTTGAAATCCTTTGATCCGGCATTATGCGATGTATTCTGGAAAGATGAAGCTACACGTCTCATAAACTTATTGGAAACAAACTCCACATCATAAACCCGAAAGTACAGACCGCTATTTTTTAAGACGGGGATACATTATTACGAACCTTTTTGCATTTTTACGGCCTCGAAATCAAAAAATCCTGAAATGGATTATTAAAACTACCTTCATGAAAATACTTTTAGTAGGATACGGCAAAATGGGCAAAATTATTGAACGCGTTGCTCTTGAACGTGGCCACACCATTGCCGGACGAATTGACATTGACAACCAGAGTGAAATTGATACAGCTGACGCTGATGTTGCCATTGAATTTTCAAGACCTGAAGCAGCCTTTAATAATGTTAAGCGAGTTTTGGAAAGAGGTATACCTGTAGTATGCGGCACAACAGGCTGGCTTAACCAAAAGCCTGAAGCTGAAAAAATATGTCTGGCAAATAACACTGCCTTTTTCTATGCCTCCAATTACAGTGTGGGTGTTAATATTTTCTTCAAGGTAAATGAGTACCTGGCCAAGTTGATGAATGGCCTGAATGACTATGAAATTACCATGGATGAAATTCATCATACAGAAAAAAAAGACGCTCCCAGTGGTACAGCCATAACCTTAGCAGAAGGAATATTGAAGAATGTAAATCGCAAAAAGACATGGGTAAATGACGAAGCAGCTCAGGCATCAGACCTGTTGATCAAATCATTTCGTATTGACCAGGTGCCGGGTACTCATCTTGTAAATTATTCTTCAGCAATTGATAACATTGAAATCAAACACATAGCACATTCCCGTGAGGGATTTGCAAAAGGTGCCGTTTTAGTGGCCGAATGGCTGAAAGACAAAAAAGGCATTTTAAATATGGATGATTTTTTGAAATTCTAGAGTAGAAATTACGACTCATCTG
>DATCRE010000087.1:0-2662 GCA_036569145.1 Cyclobacteriaceae bacterium | reverse complement strand
GGCGCACCCGGATGATCAGAATAATTTTCCGGAGCCACCAACCATGAAACGGTCGGAAGTTTTCCATGATCAACATCATTACGAAACTGGTGAAGAATATCCCCTTTGGGTACTTTTACTTCACGTTCAGTATCTCCTTCTCTGTAGCTGAGTGTTGTTAATGTGTGATAGGCAAGATCATTAACATTAGTAGTAAACGCTTTCTCATGAAGATTTTTTTCCTTGCTGCTTAATTTCTGATAGCGCTCCGTTGTCAGGCTTTTTTTCTCTTCGTGCAGTGTTTTAAGTTCAGCTTTTCGCTCATGTAATTCTTTCCTGGTTTTCAGGTACAAAGCATTCTTGGGAGATAAATCTTTGAGCTTGTCTTCAAGAGCTTCGATAGCGGCTTCAACTGACGCAATTTTTTTAGGAAGGTTTTTAATATAGGGCTGTGAGAATTTTACATGATATTGCGCAAACCATTCAATAGGATTATCAGTGAAGTTTGAAAGCCAGGCATCTTCTTCACTGTCAAAACCGACACCAACGCTTATCTCATTTTGATAGATCTTCCAGGAGACTCCGTTCTCTTCCAATCGCTCAGGAAATGTTTTCCAGTAAGCAAGTTTATCATAGTCGGTATCTCCGTTTAGTACACGCGCAAATGCATTGGCATCCTGCCTGTCACGTATGGTTCCTGTCCAGAGAAAAAGACGATTCGGTGTAGTTCCTGTAAGCGATGAACAAAAGGCCTGATCGCATATTGTAAAGGCATCTGCCAGTGAGTAGTAGAAGGGAAGATCTTCACGATTATAATAGCCTAAGGTTAATGGCATGGAAGCGTACTCTTTATGTCCCGGCTTTTTAGCTGTTAGCCATTTATCATATAGGCCATTGTTGCGCGCGTCCACCTGGTTTGTCCAGCTATGGGGTAATGAGCCCATCCATGTAGCCTTTGTATCCTTAATATTCATCCTGAAAGGTGCGTAGGTTTCTCCTGCTTCGTTAGTTTGTAACCATACCGGATTATTGTTTGGTAAACGAATGGCACGTGGATCGTTGAAACCACGAACCCCCTGGAGTGTACCAAAGCAATGATCGAACGAGCGGTTCTCCTGCATGAGAATAACCACATGTTCGGCATCTAAAAAAGTAGTGTCCCCTTCGGGGTTAATAGCAAGGGCCCGCTGTATAGAGGGTGGTAGCATAGAAGACAGACTTGCAGCACCACCAAGCGCGGCAGCTTTCTTCAGAAAATCACGACGTGAATCCATAATGTAAGATAGCTCTTAAAATTAAAGCAATCTTGTTTCTGATGATAATTGTATGATGCGAATTAATGGAATAGTAATAAAGGTTTTGAACCACAAAGGCACTAAGGGCACAAAGGATCACTAAGAATAAGATATAAAAAGACTTCGTGAATCTTCGTGTCTTCGAGCCTTCGTGGTCCACCTTTATTGCTGTTTTTCAAAATCGTAAACCATAAAGACACCACGGCCACAAAGAAGCACTGAGAATATATGAAAAACTTTGTGAATCTTCGTGTCTTTGTGCCTTCGTGGTTCAAACAGTTTTATTCGTAATGCTTAATCTCTTTCCAGATGTCACTGAGCTTATACTTTAAGCCCCGGCAGATAAAGATGTTGACATGATTTTCGTAAGGCATGCAATATTTGCAATCAGAAACACCCGCCAATGTTATGGATTCAAAATCATCTTTGTGATCTTCCATAGAACCACCGAGGATAATCATAACATCGCCAGTGTGATTGCCCGGCCCCCAGATAGCATAGTTGTTATGGTTGCCGATAGTTTCAGGTAATCCATATTCCTTACCAAAGAAATCCATCGCACCATTACGTCCATAGTTATTTGAAAATATAGTGCACCGCGCTTTGTCTTCAGCACTTAGCGAGTTATATACGTTGGCAACGTCGCGAGCCTTTTCTTTCCAGCCAAACATGTCCGCATAAAATTGAGGGAGTTCTGAAAGTTCTTTGTTTTCGCTTGAACTTGGCTTGTTGCCAATAGCTTCGGAGTAACGGATATATTCTTCAACAGGAAGTATTGGTAAAACAAGAGGAAGTAAGAAGATCGAACAAATAAAAAGTATCAACAGATAAGAATACGTAATCCATTTGAGCGCAGGTTTTGTAAATACCTGTTCAAGAAAAACACCAGCGGCCGCAAATAATATAATGTAGGCAGGAGCGAGGTACTCGCCTTTGCTGGTTCGGTTAATGATAAGAATAATGAAGGCAGTAAGAAAGATCCATCCAAGAAGTCTGAATTTTTGTAGCGGTTTGTAAAAGAACAGAACGGCAATTCCTGTAAGCCAGATGGGTGCGTTTAGCGGATTCAGATAGAGCAATTGTTCTTTTATAAAATCGAATCGGGTGCGACCTGAGTATTTGCCAGCCGATGCGTTGTGAATAAATTCCAGGTGAGCAAGATCATGATTCAGATTCCAGATAATGTATGGCAGAAAGATTGCAAATGCCAACAGTCCGGCGATATATGGCCAGCGTGTAGTGAACCATTTTCTATCCATCAGCAGAAAGCCAATAAAAATACCCGAGCCCAAAAACAGGATGCTTATTTTATTGAGCAATCCAATTCCAAGTACAATGCCAAGCCAGATCCACAACTTGCTCTCCTGCGTGTTAATGATTCTGAGAAT
>DATCRE010000086.1:0-36464 GCA_036569145.1 Cyclobacteriaceae bacterium | reverse complement strand
AATAATATACTATCAATCTTTAATCATTACGTATATGTATAAGGAAATCCTCCAAAGCATAGATAACATCGCCATCTGGCCTGTCATATCTTTCGTAATATTTTTTCTCTTTTTCTTTTGTTTGATGTGGTGGGTTTTCACCACAGATAAAAATGTTATCAATAAGATCAAGAACCTTCCGTTGGAAGAATCTGATGCCAGAGAATTGTCTAACACTAAAAATCAGATTCTATGAGAAAGATACTTTCTTCTGTCGCTTTGCTGCTAATAACATTATCAGTTAATGCACAAGATGCTACGCCTGAAAAAACTTTCTGGAGTGATCCGTTCAACAATCCAATGCTTCCGCTCTATGTAGTATCAACACTTGTATTCGTGGTCTTAGTGCTTGTGATTGGTGTTGTGCTTTACATGCTGCGAATCATCAATCTTCTTACCAGCCAGCAAGAAAAAGAAAATGCAATCAAAGCTGGAAAAGTTTATGTACCCAAACCAACGCTGTGGGATAACATAACACAAAGCCTCAATGCGTCAGTACCCGTTGCTCAGGAACAAGACATTGATCTTGGACATAACTTCGATGGCATCCGTGAATTAGATAATCATCTCCCTCCCTGGTGGAAGTATCTGTTCTATGCCACAATAGTATGGGGCACAATCTATCTGGTTATTTATCACATCTCATATTCAATGCCGCTCTCAGAAGAAGAATACAGCAATGAGATTACGTTAGCAAAAGAGAAAGCTGATAAATTGAAAGCTTCGCAGCCCGCTACAGTTATTGATGAAAATGCACTAGTATATTCTGCTGATGCAGCCATTCTTGAAAAAGGAAAAACTGTGTTCAGTAACAATTGTGTGGCCTGTCATCGTGCTGACGGTGGTGGCAACACCATAGGTCCTAACCTCACAGATGAATACTGGATTCATGGTGGCGAAATAAAAAATATATTCTCAACCGTGAAGCATGGCAAAGTAGATAAGGGAATGCCTGAGTGGGGCAAGATAATGAGTCTTCAGGATGTGAGAGATGTGGCCTTTTATGTAATGAGTCTACAAGGAACTAAACCTGCCAATGGAAAAGCTCCGCAGGGAGAATTATTCAAGCCAGAGAAAAATACAGTGCCAGCAGATTCAACACAGGCAAGGGCTTCTCTTTAATTCAATTTTACAAAGTGTATGGTTAACACAGAAGAGGTATATCACTTTGATGAAGAGTTCAGAGATTCCATCGCTACAGTTGATGAGAAGGGTAAACGCATCTGGATATATCCTAAAAAACCTGCAGGTTATTACCATCGCCTGAGAGTAATTGTTACTGTGTTTTTACTTTCGCTTTTTTTTGGTGGCCCGTTTATAAAGATTGGCGGGCAGCCACTTTTGCTTCTCAATATCTTCGAGCGAAAATTTATCATTTTTGGTCAGGCATTCTGGCCACAAGATTTTGTTATTCTTGCTATAACACTGATAACCTTCTTTGTTTTTATCATTCTCTTCACCGTTGTATTTGGAAGAGTCTGGTGCGGATGGATGTGTCCTCAGACATTGTTTATGGAAATGGTGTTTCGCAAAATAGAATATTGGATTGAAGGCGATGCACCGGCTCAACGAAGATTAAATAAGGAACCTTTTTCAACATCGAAGTTCTTCAAGAAAATAAATAAGCATTTAATATTCATCGCGATCTCCTTACTGATTTCACATACCGTTATGGCTTATATGATTGGAGTAAACGAAACTCTTAACATTATGAGTCATTCCCCTGAAGAAAACATGGCAGGTTTTATCGGGCTGATGATTTTTACCGCAATCTTCTATGGCGTATATGCTAAATTTCGTGAACAGGCTTGCATAGCAGTTTGTCCTTATGGAAGATTGCAAGGCGTGTTGCTGGTAAAGGAATCTATTGTTGTTGCTTACGACTGGCTTCGTGGGGAACCAAGAGGACGGATAAAGAAAAATGAAAAGACTACAGTAAAGCAAGGCGATTGCATTGATTGTAAACTTTGCGTTCACGTCTGCCCTACTGGCATTGACATCAGAAATGGAACTCAGCTTGAATGTGTAAACTGCACTGCCTGCATTGATGCCTGCGATGATGTGATGATAAAGATTGGCAAACCAAAAGGACTGATCCGTTTTGCTTCCTATAATTCTATAAAGAACAATGTACTACGAATTATTACGCCACGTGTTATCGCGTATTGTGCTGTGCTAATCATCCTGGCTGGCACGCTAGGTTTTGTGCTGGCAACCCGGTCAGCCGTAGAGACGACCGTGCTAAAAGTTTCTGGGACACTCTATCAACGGACTGACGATGGTTACATTACTAATTTGTATAATGTAGAATTCGTAAATAAAACCTTCCATGAAATTACACTTCAGGCTAAAGTAGAATCTCCTGGTACAGCGCAACTGCAACGTGTTGATGGAAAACCAATTGTTGTTCCTGCAGAAGGAATAACGAAAGGTGTATTCTTTATAAAGATTCCACAAGCAGATTTGCATAGTGCGCGAACCATTGTAAAGCTCGGCATTTATAAAGATGGCGAGCTGATTGAAAAACTGAAAGTAAAATTCATTGGACCTGTTAGCAAATCATCCGACGTGAACAGCCTGTTGAAAGATAATGAGAATGAATAATGATTATTTCTAAATGTCAATACTATGAATTGGGGAAAATGGATTATCGTTACGTTTCTGCTCTTCGCAGCGTTTATCGGCACGCTGGTAACGGTATGCATGCGCCAGGAAGTGAGCCTCGTATCTAAAGATTATTACAAAGAAGAACTTGCCTTTCAGAATCAGATTACACGTTTACAAAATAGCAACTCACTTTTACAGAAGCCTGAAATCTCAGTAAAACAAAATGAGTTAGAGATAACCTACGATCAGTTATCAAAAATTGAAAATGGAAAGCTGGTATTATTCTGTCCATCAAATCCCAGACATGACAGAAAAATTATAATTGAAGCATCTTCAAACGAGAAACAACATGTGCCTATTCAAGACATGCAGTCAGGAATGTATCACGCCCGATTTTCATGGTCTGTAGATGGTAAAGAGTACTACATAGAAAAAATTATTACACTGTAAATGTTCTTCACGGCATTAATATTGGGGTTTACCGGTAGCATGCACTGCATAGGCATGTGCAGTCCGTTGGCGATGGCTGTTGCAAACCTTTCGAAGAAGGCATGGCTTAACAGATTGCTTTATAATGCTGGAAGAATTTTCACGTATGCATTGCTTGGTTCAGGAGCTGCATCAGCTGATTCACTCCTGCCTGTTTCACAATATCAGAACATAATCAGCATAACATTAGGAATCATGTTGCTCATCATGGGTATAACTGGCATCAGTGGTTTAAGAATTCCATTCATCACAACACTCATAACAAAGTTAACTTCCGCACTAAAAAGAATTTTTACGCATTATCTTCAGAAGAAAACAACGGGTGCTGTCATGTTACTTGGCATGATAAATGGCTTTCTTCCATGCGGGCTAACATTTATTGCATTGATGTTTTGCATTGCACTACGCACGCCGTGGGAAGGGTTTATCTATATGTTTTTGTTCGGACTTGGAACACTGCCTGCTATGTTAGGTCTTAGCGTCATTATTAATCCAATTGCTAACAAGTTTCATTGGAGAATGAGCAACGTAATAACGGTGATGATGATCATCTCAGGATGTTTACTCATTACCCGCGTATGGATAAATCATCATGAGCATCATATACCTGCATTACAAGAGCATGAGATTGTAGTGTGTCGCTAACGGGCAACACTCCATCGAACTACCTTTTCAAGCTTTGCAGGCTGTAGTATTTTTATTTTGCCTCCATCAATTTCAATAAGCTTTTCATCTTTAAAATCAGACAGAACTCTAATTACTGATTCAGATGCTGTGCCAACCATTTTGGCAAGATCATCGCGAGAGATCTGAATATTTTCTTTGTTGTCTTTAAGCTGCGTTACATTCAATAACGCCTCTGCTGTACGCTGACGTACCGAGTTATAAGCAAGGTTTAAAAGTTGATTTTCTTTTTCAGCTACTTTTTTACACAGCAGTGTTATAAAGCTCTTTGAGACATCCGGGTGGCTTTGCAGCAGTGTAATAAAATCGTGCTTCGGTATAAGTATCAATTCAGAATCTTTCATCGCCACTGCAGACTCTGAATACAAACTGGAATCTAATATTGATTCAAAACCAAAGAAATCATTTTCATGATAAATATTTGTGATAAGTTCTTTTCCATCCGGATGTGACTTAAACACTTTTATACTTCCATTCTTAATGAAGAAAACATGTAGAGGCGTGTCGCCTTCAGCAAATACATCGATCTTCTTTTTGAATACTTTTGTTTTCTTGTCTTTACACAAATCCTTCAGGTTGAGCACCTGTTTGGCATCTTGAATAAAATTATCAAGCCCCGAAGCATTGGGCTCATAAAGTTTTTGTTGCATCAGGCTTTTACGCAATCGGGCTTCAATGGCATTTAATAAATCGGTATCGTCGAATGGCTTGGTGAGGTAATCATCAGCACCAAGATTCATACCTTTTCTGATATCAGTCTTTTCAGTTTTTGCTGTAAGAAAAATAAATGGTATGCCGGCCGTTTCAGGTCTCTTGTTAAGAATGTGCAATACCCCGTAACCATCTAGCTCAGGCATCATAATGTCGCAGATAATAAGATCGGGTTTTTCTTTTTGAGCAAGATCAACACCTATCTTTCCGTTTTCTGCAGTAACAACGTTGTAACTGGCGAGTGTTAAAATCTCTTGCGTGTTTTCGCGCACTTCGGGATTGTCTTCAATCAGGAGAATTTTTTTCATTGTTATAAATCTTTAATATACTTGAATCATCTTGATATTACTCTCTCAGTTACCACGGCAGATGCACGGTAAAAATGCTTCCCTTTTTATATTCACTGGCAAAATGAATTGCGCCGCCGAGCAAATCCACATATCGTTTAACGATATTTAAACCAAGTCCCGTACCTTGAATATTACCTGCATTGCTCGCTCTGAAAAATCTGTCGAACATATATTTCTGATCATCTTTCGGTATGCCAATGCCTTCATCTTCTATTGCAAAATCAATTCCGGCTTCTGTGCCCGAACATTTGATGAATATTGTTTTGCCAGCATCAGAATACTTGCTGGCATTAGAAATCAGATTAAATAATATGTTTCGTAAAATACGCGGGTCGCTGGCAAGACTCCTCGTTATTTCGCACTGTATCTCCAACTGCTGGTGATCTTTTAACGTTGGGCTAATTTCTTCTTTTACCTCATGAAGAAATTCTGAAAGTTGTATCGACTCTTGTATTACTTCAATTTTACCTTCTTCCAATTTACCAAGTGAAAGAAAATCATTCAGAATGCTGGTAAGATGATTAACAGATGATTTAATTCGCTGCACATGTTTAGTTACTTTGTCTTGCTCCTTTCTGTCGACATACTGTTGAACTAATGACGCCGAACTGAGCACCGTGCTTAATGGCGTTCTGAATTCATGTGATGCGATCGAAACAAATTTTGATTTCAGCTCATTGAGTTCACGCTCCTTTTCAAGTGATCGGCGAACTTCTTCTTCAGCTTTTTTACGTTCACTCACTTCATCTTCCAGCTTTATAATAGTCTGGTTTAGTGCTTCTGTGCGAACCTGAACTTTCTTCTCCAACTCAGCAGCATATACAATGAGTTGTTCCTCACTCCTCTTCAAAGCATCTTCAGCTTTTTTACGTTGCGAAATGTCACTGATGAAAGCCATCACCAGCAAACTACCTTTCATCTTGGTATAGCTAAGACTGATCTCAACCGGAAATTCTGTTCCATCTTTTCTAAGCGCTGTGAGATCACGACCAAAACCCATCCGCCTGGGATGCGGATCACTATTAAAAGCTTTCCTGAAACTCACATGTCCACCACGATACCGGTGGGGCAAAAGATTTTCCATAAGCTGGCCACAAAGCTCATCGTTAGTATATCCAAAAATCTGCTCGGCTACCGGGTTTGCTATTTTTATAACACCTTCCTCATCAACCATAACAATGCCCTCAGACATACTGTGAAATATCTCCCGAAAAGCATCATCAGAAACCGCATTAAAGTTGACGTTTGATCCCATATTTAAGCAATTTAAAAACTCTTTGATCAGATTGAAAGCCCTGGACTATGATAAAAGTCATCCCTTTGGTTGATCAAAGTCGGAAAAATCGTTCAGGAAACCCGTTATGTTCGTATCATGAAAGGACACTAGTCTTTTCAAAATGTATATGTCGAAACCAATACTTTGTACCATAGATTTTTCTGAGTCATCCAGGCAAACAATGAAGTGTGCTGCAACCCTGGCCCGTGATCTGCACGCACATCTAACCATTCTTTATACATACAGGCTGATACGTGTCAAAAACGACGAGGTATTTGAACGCAAAAAGAAAATTGAGGAAAGGGCTGCCCAGAATTTTATCGCTATTGAAGAGGAGCTACTAAAAGACCTCGGAATTTCTTATGACTTTAAAACCGAAGTTGGTTTTGTTGCCGATCGCGTTGAAGCCTATACCCGGAAAACACCAATCGGGTTTCTGGTCATCGATAAGAACATGACTGTTGAAAGCAAAGAAACTTTTGATGAGCTCATGGAAAATATGCAAGTTCCTATGGTAATTGTGCCTTAATCAGAATTGTGTCTTTTCAAAAAGACATTGCTGAATTCAAATTCTTGATTTTATTCACTACTTTCTTTCAGGAAACACTTTATGAGAGCCTGTAAATTTTATAATTTACGCAATGTATAAGCTATTGCCATTGGTGGAATTCTCTATAGTCTGGTCTTGTTTGGAGGATACAAATCAAAGAATTCTATATCTCTGAAATTAATAGAACGAGATACGCTAGACGCAATGCTTTTTTGTACAGACTCTGCAATGCAAAAAGCCCTAAACAATAACCGTCAAAACAATTAGTATTGACAAATGATGAAAAAGATATTCATAATTTTAGCACTTGCGACATCATTCTGTTTTGGTTTCGCTTTCAAAACTATAATTAATTCTAACCCAACTACTATGAAAAAAGTAACAGGAATCGGCGGTATCTTTTTTAAATGCCAGGACCCCAGCAAAATGAAAGAATGGTATAAAACACATTTAGGATTGAATACAAATGAATACGGTGCAAATTTTGAATGGCGACAGGCTGAAGACCCAGCAAAAAAAGGTTCTACACAATGGAGTCCATTTGCCGAGAAAACAAAATATTTTGAACCTTCAACGAAGGACTTTATGATTAACTACCGGGTTGAAAACCTTGAAGCTCTTGTAGAAGAATTAAAAAAAGAAGGCGTAACAGTGCTGGACAAAATAGAAACGTATGACTTTGGAAAGTTTGTTCACATTCTTGATATGGAGGGTAATAAGATTGAATTATGGGAGCCAATCGATAAGCTGTAAGTAAATAACAACAATGTCCTCCAAACAAAATCATTATCTACTTATCCATTATCAACAGTCGTCCATGGCATGTCTTATTGTTTCCCTTGATCACCACCTCGTAAACACCGTTTGGGAGATCACCTGAAAGATCAACCTGATTTTCGCCATCAGGCAATATTTTTTTTAATACTTCCTGTCCCGTCAGATCAAACAGTGTTATTATCAGTTCCTTTTCCTCAAAGGCATTCCTGTCAATCATAAAATATCCTCCTGATACCGGGTTCGGATAAAAAAGATATGATGTCTTAGCCACCTGTTCGGGGAAGTTTCCGGTTACAACGCCAGACTCAGTACCCCAAATCGAACCCAGGTGATATAAGTTCAGCGAAACAATTTCAACACTGGCATTCGCCGTCGTTAAGCTTAGTGGCCAGTTTCCAGCCTTTGGAGTTATGACTATGGGCATATAGAATTCACCCTCGTTGCCATACAACTCCCAACTACCGCGATCATAGAACACTCGCAAATGTACCTGGCCATCGACGGGACTCAGGCTTCGATACTGCACATCACCACCAATTTCGCCAGCTCCGATTATTTTCTGACTAGTGTAGTACGTGATGTAATACTCGCCAACGCTAAAGGTCAATAGCGAATTAGATTGTGGTTTAAATACGATCTCCATTTCAACGCCTTCGCCCGAAAGACCATTTAGGAGGTTGACACCCTTGTTCAGCGTCTGACTGTTCCAGGTTGTTGTATCGATTCGCAATTTTGAAACTTCCGATACGGGATTGACATACACTTCTGGCATGTTATCAGGGTTGGTTTTCAGTGTCAATACATTTGGAAGATTCATGTATCTGTTGAAAGGCATTCCGGGATAGTCTGTTCTACCATTAGTCATCATAATCCTTCGACCATCCGTTGTAGGAATCTCGCTGAATGTTAACGCGGCTGAGAGATCATACTTCTGCCTGCCAAACCAGAAAGGACCATATTGTTGCGTGAATGTTTGGCCATCGAAAGTCCCGATGATATATTCACGGTAATCTGCAGAAAAAATCCATTTCACATTGGTTGTATCACCATCCAGGGCGAGCGGATAAAGATCAGGCACTTCTGTTGTACCTGTGATATCAATCTTCGAAATAAAAATCCAATTCTTCAAATCAGTGGAATTAAAAATGTGGTAGCCATCATTATCTACATAAAACACCATAACCCATACGTTGCCCGGTGCATACCAGAACACTTTCGGATCATGGTTCGAAGAGCCTGCGATATTTGGCACAACCGCGTTGCCCTGATAATAATTGAATGTGCGGCCGGAGTCTATGCTGTAAGCCAGCGATTGGGCAAAAAAGTTAGGTGCAGACATACGTGGATTGCCCGAGTTTCCTGCAGCTGATGTATAAAAGGTTAGAATAGATCTTGCGCCAAAGCCAGCTGTATTATTCCAATCAATCACGGAAGAACCATTCCAGGCTTCACCCATATAGGTTTCATATAGTGCTTCCGGTAGTTCTGTCCAATGCACGAGGTCCGTGCTGACTGCATGACCGTGATGCATGTTATCCCAGGCTGTGCCAAAGGGATTGTGTTGATAACTCAGGTGATATTCACCATTCGCATAGATAAGATCATTTGGATCAGCCAGGTAGCCTCGTTTGGTGCTGAAATGATAGATGGGACGGAGTGTTTCGTTATAGATTGGTGTAGTAGTGGTGATTACATCACTCTGAACGAAAAAGTTTTGCAGATCGGTTGAAGTCACCAGCTTCGAATCGAGACGCACCACAAGTTCTTGACCCTGAAACTGTGTCAGATCCATGAACACCCAGAAATCTGGTGTTGTGCTCAGCTCTACATTCATTTCCCGAACTACCAGACCATCTTGCACCAGTTCGACCATACGACTGGTTGAGCCTGTCTTAACGGGCAGAAGCAGATATTTTTTACTGGGAACAATGACACTCGACATAGTTGTATCCGTTGCAATGATGTTGTCCACGTTGAGATGTCGCCAGCCACGGCTCGTATTAGGCCCGGCAGAATCAACGATCTGAATCTGTGCAGTCTTGTTAAGAAAACCGCTGACGTTCCATTGAAGCCAATCTAACTGTTCGCGATCACCCATGCCTACTGCCATCCGCACTACCTGTCCATCGATGAGCAAATTGATAGATGTTTGAGGACGCCAATTGCCCCCACCGATGAGGAAGCGGATATATTTTCGCGTGATGATAAAGGATGGCGATGTAAGTGTGCCGGTACTGTCATTGCCACCGAGGTATGTGTTGACCAGGCCTTTGCCCAGGTATCCCTTCACCGTATTTTGTTTGCTTAAAGTTCCTTGTGCCGGACCCGTGCCAAAGCAAGTTCCTGTCGCCGTCCACGATCCGCCAGGCAGCCATGTATAGGTACTCTGTTCAAAGTCTGAGAGCAGGATGTTCTGGGCACCGGCATGGGACAGAACCAGCAGCGCAAAAATCAGATTCAAAATTTTTCTCATGATTGTAGTATTGTTCGTTTGAGTTGATCCCTCGAATCATTGCTGATCGAGGGATTACACTTGTCAACCCGAAAAATGAAAGTCAATTGAAGGAATATAATCGTTGGAACATCAAGTGTTAATTAGTTACTCTAACCATCGAAATGTTATCCGCTGTGATGCCGCCTTCTCCAAAATTGAACCCGCCGCTTCTGATGTCAATATAATAACTGCCAGCAGGTAAGGTGATGCGACCATTCGTACCTTCACATGAATTCGCCGCGAGTGAACCAGAATAGGTTCCTTGTGTTTCCTTACAATCCCAGGCATTGGCAGAAAGTACTCTTACTGCGGGAGTGTTATAATCTGAACCTGCTACAGGTTCAGTAGTTCCTACCCAAACTTCAAACCAGACTTCGTCAAAGCCATTGATGCTAACGTCAAGATCTAACTGATAATCACCACCAACAACGTCAACTTTTTGATACATGCCCATGTGTGCTTCGTTACCCCAGCTGTCGTTAGGTACATCAATAGCTTCATCCCATGTTGCAACTCCGTTAGCAATAGTCAATACTCCATTGCCCGATGTATTGTGTGATATAATAGTCCACGCTGAATCATCGTCTAATCCACCATTGACAATCAATTGAGCTGGATCACCTTTTACCGTCACTTGCTTAGTTTTTTTATCCGACGTTCCATCACTGGTTACAGTAAGACTCACTGTATATGTGCCACTCTCCGCGTATGTGTAAGATGGATTCTCTTCAGTTGATGTACCCGCGCTATCTCCAAAGTCCCACATATAAGTCTTTCCATTTTTAGACTTATTGACAAAACTCACTTTCAGAGTATTTACAGCATTTATATTATATCCGAAATCGGCAACAGGAGATGGTGTATTGTCATCGCCACCACATGAGGTCAATGCTATCAACGCACTTATAAATACAATCTTTAGTTTGTTAAAATGTTTATTCATTTTCATAATGCTTAGTTTAAGGTTCTGCATGAATTTTACTCCAAGCTATTTCGAAAACGTTTTCATCTACTTCGGTGCTGTATCAATTTCTTTTGATTTCGGATTCTCTCCTGCAATTCATTTGCTATTGCACTTTTTAGCAGCAAAAAGAGATATATGCAATGAAAATATCGCAAGCATATACTTTCAATTCTGTACCAATATTTCAAATTTGCATCAACCACGACTTTGAATTTGTTGCGTCATAAAATCTTGTATAACTCAAGTTCTATCCACTCTCCTATTTCGGCCAGTTTGATGGTTATTACATATTCATCTCAGCGAGTGTATTGACATGAAAAAATTTGAAAGGCTAGAGTTACTGTTGGAGATGTAACGCTATTCCCTGCAAGAAGAATTTTTAAAGGAGCTTAAGTTGCTATGCTTATCTTAACGAAGCATAAAAGAATATATTCAAAGACGAGTTGCATTTATAGAATATTTCTCTGAATTGATATTCAGCAAATTCATGATGTGAGTAGAATATTTTGGTATGGCTCCCGTTTTAGTTGCTACAAATGCACCTACCTGATTTGCAATTTTTACAGATGTCGGTGCATCACCACTGGTTGCGTAGAGATGCATAAAAGTAGCGCTGAAAGCGTCGCCAGCACCTACAGCATCTTTCACTGTTACCGGAGTACCTGGTGCATGCATAAGCTCATTTTCATAAACAAAACATCCTCTTTCTGAAGCTGTAATAATAATGGTATTAAGGTTTTGGTAAAGCGACTTGATGCATTTGCAAAACTCTTCGTGTGTCAGCACCATTCCTACCAGTATTTTTGAAATAACAGGAAGTTCGTCAACATTCAATTTAAAAATGGTTGCAGCAGCGAGAGATTTTTTAATAATGTTTTCTGTATAACCCGCCTTACGGAGATTCACATCATAAAAAACATGCTTAAATTTATTTTCAGATAGAATGGTGTAAAGCGTTTCGGCCGAAGTATCATTTCGTTGCGCAAGAGAGCCGAAATAAAAAACATCGAACTTCGTTTTTTTTAACCCTTTCAACGCGTCATTATAAGTGATATAATCATAAGCCGAATTATTACGAATAAAATAGTCGGGTTGGCCATCAAGTAACGTAACATCAACAATGCCTGTTGGATGAATCTCATCCCGCTGAATAAGTGAACCATCGACACCAAATGTTTTACTAAGATTATGGGCCTGCATCCCTAGAGAATCCTCTCCTAGCCTTGATATAATAAATGATTCGTTACCACATTGTGCCGCATGTGCTGCAAAATTGAAAGGTGCGCCACCAAGGTGCTCTACTCCTTCAATTATATCCCACAAGATTTCACCGAATGCTAATATCTTCATGCGTATTTATTATTTTATCTAACTATGTTCACCAGATTTTTTTTATTCCTTTCAATGTAGCTTTCTTGATTACAGTTTCTCCCTTCCACGATTTCAAGGAGAGCTTGCTAAAAACTTTGTCTGGATAAAACAAATCAGTCATGACAGTCAGGCCGCCATCTGCGAAAACTTCAACTGACGAGTGATCTACCAGCATTCGTAGTTGAATTACTGCGCTATTACTTAGTCGTGGTGCGTAATGCTTGCCAGGAAAGTCACTTGAAAAATCACTTCTGCCAGATTGTGTTCGATCGATAAAAAATCTTTTTTCTTCTGGTGAAAAACCAATCAACACCTTTTGATCCAGGTCATTTGAAATCTCCAATATAAATCCATTTTGATCAGCACCTTCTAACTCCAATGTTACTTCGTAAGTGGAAGTTTTAGTCGCTGCATTAGTAAGTTCAAATGAAGAAGAAACCTTTTTGTTATTGAATACTTTTTGTTGAGTAGTGTAAATGGATTCAAGTTCTGCAACTGGCCAACTCACAATTCGATGACCCTTATCTGTTTGAACCAACTTGAGTGTTCTTGGTATCGTCATTGCACCTCGCCACGGATAGGTTTGCGCTTTCATCCCATAGTTCCAATTGTTCATCCATCCAATTGTAATCTTGCGATCTGGTACATTAAACCACGTCACACCTGCATAGTTGTCTGTACCATAATCTACCCACTGACCTTCTGCACTCAAGTGATGTTCAAATTTTTCATCCATCACAAAATGTTTCCCGTCAAAGTCGCCAACAAAATATTGAGTGGCCGATCCTCCATTGGGACCACCAGGATTTATATTTACTAGTAATACCCAGCGCTTACTCTTACCATTCCCCTCTCCTTCCACTGGCAATTCGAATAGATCAGGACATTCCCATACGCCTGAATGACCACCAACAGCTTGACCGAATTCACTTTCCTTTTTCCATTCGAGAAGATTGTGTGACGACCAGAATTCAACATGGTCTTTCACTGCAAGTGACATGATCCATTTTTTTGTCTCTTCGTGCCACATCACTTTTGGATCTCTGAAATCTGCAGGAGTGCTATCATCCTTTTCATTTCTGATTACAGGATTGTTTTTGTATTTGATCCAGTTTCTACCTTTATCAGTGCTATACGCAATACACTGCTGTTGTTGAAGTTCGGTGCCTGTATAAAAAGCAACGAACGCATTGTTTCCGAAGCCTGCTGTATTATTCTTGTCTACAACGGCGCTCCCTGAGAAAATCAATCCAAAACCATCTCCATCGGGAATGATTGCTTTCGGATATTCTTTCCAATGAATAAGATCATTAGAAATGGCGTGTCCCCATGACATGTTTGTAAAGACTTTTTCGTATGAGTCATGCTGAAAGAAGAGATGATATTCACCATCAAAGTATAACAAACCGTTTGGATCATTCATCCAGTTTTTTTCAGGTGAAAAATGAAATTGTGGTCTGTGTTTTTCGTTGTACCATTCTTTTGATTTCGTTTGAGCCATAAGAACACATGGGCTACACGAAACCATAAATAATATGGCAAGCCCTAAAAACGTTACAACTAATTTTTGACTCATTCTATAATGTTTAATAATTGAACATCGATACTCCTCATTATAGGAAATCGTTATTGTTGAAGGTTTTCGTGATTTGATGCTAGACAGTTTCTACCAAATCTGGTTTCTCCTGGAGTTGTTGGTCTACTTGTTCTAGCGACTTGCCTTTTGTTTCAGGCATGAGTTTCCAAACAAACAGGAGTTGCAGCACCATCATGATGGCAAACAGACCGAAAGAATTTCCACCACCAATCTTTTCGGTTAAATAAGGAAAGCTGAATGCAATAACAGTAGCCATGAACCAATGTGTGAAGCTGCCCAGAGCCTGACCTTTTGCACGAACAGTATTAGGAAACATTTCAGATATAAAGACCCAGATCACAGCACCTTGTGAAAACGCAAAGAATGCTATGTAAAGAAAAAGATAAACAGGCACCGCGTAACCACTAAAGTCCTGGTTGTAAAATGCATTCGCTACAAGACTAAGAGTAACAATAACACCTACAGTACCAATGAGCATAAGTGTACGTCGCCCATAACGATCAATAAAGTTTACTGCAATAAGTGTAGATATAAAATTAACCAATCCAAGCCCTGCTGATGACAGCAGAGCCGAACTGGTACCAAACCCGGCCATTTGAAATATTCTTGGTGCATAGTAAATGATTGCATTGATCCCTGACACTTGATTAAAGAAGGCAAACAAAAATGCCAGGATTATGGGCACCCGATATTTTTTTGTGAAAAGTTTTTCAGATGATCCATTGCCATTCGCGGTCAGGCCAATCATGTGAGCTTCATGAGACGCGTTCGTAGGATCAATTCTTGAAAGTATTTGTTTGGCCTCTTCAAAATCATGCTTTTTAGTGATTAGCCAACGCGGACTTTCTGGTACAAAAAGAATAGCAAAAAGCAATGCTGCCGATGGAATTGTCTGCACTCCAAGCATCCAGCGCCATGAATTTTCACCAAAGTCCTGTAACAGATAATTAGAAAGGAAAGCAATGAGAATACCAAGCACTACATTAAACTGAAACATTGCTACTAATCTTCCACGATGTGAGGCTGGCGCAAGTTCGCTTATATACATTGGCGCTGTAACGGAAGAGCACCCAACGCCTATGCCACCAATGAAACGGAAAATCAGAAACGTATACCAATCAATAGCCAATGCTGAACCAATGGCTGAAACCATGAACAGTACTGCAATCCAGAATAACGTCTTCTTTCTTCCAAAAATATCAGATGGAATACCACCAAGCATAGCACCAACAACTGTACCGATGAGCGCTATTGAAACAGTTAGACCATGTTCAAACAGATTGAGAGACCAGAGTGCCTGAATTTTCTGTTCAGCACCAGAAATTACTGCTGTATCAAGTCCAAAAAGAAAACCGCCGAAAGCGATTATGATTGACCAACCAAAAACTTTTCTTGTATTCATGGATATGTTGTTGTGAAGCCAAACATATCGCTAAGAATGCAAAGTCAGATTTTAGTTGCGTATCAACTTTATTCAAAAATGAATCATTGAATATTTATAAAGCTAAAACGCATAACGATTGTTGAAAATGTGTTCCTATACCGTTTTCGAAAAAGTCAATCAAGCAAATCTTATTGCAACAACCCTCAATATTGTTTCAAACGTTAAGAATTGTTTCAAACTCAAGCTGATTGAGCGGTTTTAAATTCTTTTGGGGAAAGATGGAACTTGTTTTTAAATGCAGTGGAAAAGTAATTGGCTGAGGAAAATCCTACGTCCGCAGATACCTCCGAAATTGTTTTATCAGTATTTATCAAAAGATACTTTGCCTTTTTTAATCTTGCATTGACAATGTAATCATTAACGCTGTATCCGAGCAAAGCCTTTACTTTTCGATAAACCTGCACGCGCGACATTCCCAACTCCCTTGCCATATCATTAACGTTGAAATCAACGTTGCCTATGTTTTTCTCCACTACGGCGCCAAAGTCATTGATGAATTTTTTATCAAGACCACCAGGAGTAGCATGCTGCGGTTCAACATTAAGATCCTGGCTAAAATGCTCTTTTAGTTTATTTCGGGTTCTGATTAAAGCCTTTATTCGCTCAATCAGGTATTCAAATGCAAATGGCTTAGTCAGATATTCATCTGCGCCTGTCTGGATACCTGTGATCTTTTGTTCAACTGACCCTTTGGCTGTTAAAATGATAATTGGTATGTGCGATGTTCTTACATCTTCTTTTAAATCTTTGCAAACTTCAAATCCATCTTTTCCGGGCAACATCACATCACAGATAATTAAATCTGGCACAACTTCGAAAGCAAGATGTAATGCAGTTACACCATCATGTGCCTCTACAATGTTATAAGTCGATTCCAATCTATTCTTAACAAATTGCCTTAATTCCTTGTTATCATCTATCAGTAAGATGGTGTAATCTCGCTGAATGATCATTTCGCTGTCTTCTTTCGACACTACATCAGTTTCATGAATAATGTCAAAGTTCTGATTTCGGATCCATTCAATGTTCGTTGGAATAATTTGTTGTTCTTCAAAATGGGCTTTACCCAATGGCAGGCTAATTGAAAAACGTGTCCCCTTCCCTTTCTCACTGGTGAGGACTAGTTCTCCCTGATGCAAATCAATAAATTCTTTGGACAATGAAAGGCCAATGCCAGTCCCACCTCCTGTAACATTTTCGCCTGTATAAAACGGATCGAAAGCATGTGTAGCAAGTTCTGCCGACATTCCGGTACCATTATCTTCAACTATGATTACTACGTTTTTATTCAAACTATCTATTGAGATGCTGATGTAGATCCAACCTTTATCGTTCGTGAATTTGAAAGCGTTCGACAATAAATTGAAAATAACTTTATCCAACATCTCCGGATCAAACCAAACGTATAGCTGATTGACTTCTGTCTTTAACTGAAAATCTATTTTTCGCTTGCGTGCAATTTTTTCAAATGCCGACATTACTTCTGTGATGAATTGAATGAGATCTCGCTCTGACGCGCGAAGAATCATCTTTTTATCTTCAATCTTCCTGAAATCCATCAGTTGGTTAACCAGTCGAAGGAGACGTGTCGCATTTTTTTTGATCAACAGAAGATTCTCTTTTGCCTCGGGCGACTTTGCATCACTTGCTCTGCTTAGAAGTTCGTCGATGGGTCCCATGATTAACGTCAATGGCGTTTTAAACTCATGCGAGATGTTGGTGAAAAATTTAAGTTTCTCGTTGGTGGCTGCTTCAGCCTTTTCAGCCATTGCTGCAATGGTATTTCGTTGAGTAAGAATTTCGTCGTTTTTTACCTGAAGCCGTATATTAATTTCATTCTTTGCTCGCCATGCTATTATAGCCATGGCTCCGACAATAACGGTAATAATTAAACTAGCCAAAAGAATATAAATTAGTATTCGTTGACTATAGTAGGTTCGAATCTGCTCGTTAATTTTTTCCTGTTGACGAACGATGTCTTTTTGTTGTGTCAAAATTTTATCCGACTGCAGTTTCATGACACGGACATTCTTTGCGTCAACCATAGTAGTGTTCAATATGTTTTCTTTCTCGTATGGCTGATTGGTTAAAATTTGTTTAGCGATTCTAATCGCTTCTTCGCCACCAGTAGGATAAAGGAATGTTGCTGTAAGTATTTTATCATTTACAAATTGTATACCGGCATCTGGTCCGGGCAAAGCGTCGATACCAATGATGTCAATCTTCTGGTTAGGCCTTGCTTCTTTGCAAATTAATTGCGCAGCATAAGCCATCACATCGTTCTGCGCAAAAACCAGGTTAAAGTCAGGCAGTTTATCAATCGTCTTTTTTAAATTAACCTTGGTCGTGTCAGGTTCAAATTTTCCATCTACTTCACCAATTATTTTAATAGCGGGATACTTTGACAATGCTTGTATAAAGCCCCGATGACGATCAATTGCAGGCGACGAACCACGAAGTCCCCAGATTTCCAATATTGAACCTTTACCCTGAAGAATGTTAGCAGCATATTCACCAGCCAGTTTTCCTATTTCATAATTATCAGCACCAACAAATGCAGAATATATTCCGGAATTAGTTTTACGATCGACAACAATCACTGGTATTCCACTTTGATATGCCCGTTCAACTACAGGTGTTATTGGCTCCGCTTCGTTAGGTGAGACAATGAGCACATCTACTTTTTGTCTGATAAGTTCTTCTATGTCTTTGATCTGCTTATCGCTATTGTATTCTGCATCTTTATACTCAAATCCAATTTCAGGATAAAAAGCAAGCTCACCCTTCATTGCCAAAAGCATCTGTCTCCTCCATGAGTCTCCTCCGGTACATTGTGAGAAACCAATTGTATATTTCTTCGATTGGTTATTCTGATTGCATGAAAAACAGAAAAAAGAGATAATTAAAATCAGGAAAGTGCGCGTGATGTTAGCCATACCTAAATTACTTTATTAATATCGTCAAATTCAAGAAGTGTATACCGATAAATGCAGACGCAGCTGGTTTAATATGTTTTGCATTTCACCTGACAACTTGATACGCTTACTGCATATAATACAAAAGACCAATTCAATTGGCCTTTTGTATTGTTGATAATCTGGTTCTATTCCCAACCGGGGTTTTGCTTTAATTGCGGAACATTGCCCTTGCGGCTAAGATCGATTTCCTGTTGTGGAAGCGGAAAGAGATCATCTTTGTCCTGGTATCCGGGAGATTTGGCAATATAACTTCTCCTCGTTTTTTCAACAGCCATGTAATCATTCATGACTTGCTTTGCAATTCCATATCTCCTCAAGTCGAAGAAACGCTGGCCTTCCATGGCAAGTTCAAGTCGTCTTTCGAAGCGAACTGCTTTTCTCGCATAGTCCTGATCAGGAAAAGAAGTGTAAGGATTTACACGATATGTTGCCCATGTAATACCAGAATCATCAATTGGTACAGCAACCTTTTTATAATCAGACTGCATAGGACCTTGCGCACAATTTCCAGCTCTTGTTCTTACCATGTTTACAAGTTCCATGGCTCTTGAAAGATTGTTTAACTCAACTTCGGCTTCCGCAAGCATTAGCAAAACATCGGAGTACCGTAGAATCTGAACATTCAACTGTGAAAGATCTGCCGGCACCCAACTGGCACCAATACCATCTTCCTCCATTCCCTGATAATAAATATTCTTTTTATTCGAAAAAGGACCTGCATAGTTTGGTGCTCGTACCCAGGCAGTGCTATAAGCAACGTCCCAGTTAAGTACTGGTACACCAGGGCGACACACCACCCAATCGAGACGCGGATCAACAACATCACTGCTTGTCAATTCTGTGTCGTTAAAGGTATCGAACAGTGGCAATCCGTTGTCATCTACTTTGTATGCGTTAACAAGATTTTGGCTTGGCTGTCTATATCCGCAGCAACCAAATGGACTTCCTCCGTGAGGAAATGTCAGACGATCTGTATAGTTAGCATTCTGTGCATCGCTCGCGCCGTCACTAGATGACGCCTGAAATGCCAGAAGTGATTCACGTTTTCCGTTTACACCATTCTCTTCAGGCACGCTGAATATAGAATGATAGCAATCCTGAAGATCATAAACGCCACTGTTCACTACCTGGTCAAATGCAGCTTTAGCTTCTGCATATTGTTTATTATACAGATATGCTTTTCCGAGATATGCGTATGCAGTGCCTTGTGTTGCGCGGCCAACCTGTGCTTGTTTTGTAGGGAGCAATTCAGCAGCAGCCTCGAAATCAGCTATAATTTTGGTGATAGGGTTAATGTAATTTCCTGCTTCATCAAAGTTTGCTTTCTTAAAATCTAAATCATCTTCAGCATAGAAAGGAATATTTTTGAATACCTTATACAAATCAAAATGAAAATGGCCCCGAAGAAGTCTTGCTTCACCTTCAATGCGTTTACGGAAATCGTCTGAAAGACCATCGGTCTTTTTCAGCAATCTCAGCGTAGAATTAGAGCGACTGATTGCTTCATAGTCAGCTATAAACTTCGAATCAAGATCAGGATCTGTCGGAGTCCAGATGAACAGCTCTGTTCCTTCGGTATTAACACCATCATCAGGTGAGCTGCCTTTATAAGCATCGTCTGATACTATATCGCCATATATCCAGTTACTGCCTTGTCCCCATGGACCACTGCCATCCCATCCGTCAAGCATGGCGTATGCAGAAATGAGTACTGCATTGATTCCGTCTTCTGAACCGAGCGTTGCCTGGTTCAGCGAATTCTGTGGAGCCACGTCAAGAAATTTGTCCTTACAACTGTAGGTACCTCCAATCATAACGGCTCCTAATATTGTTATTAAAAGACTTCTATTCATAATCGTTATTTTTTTTGAATTTGGTTTCACTTCTAAGTGATTTAAAAATCAAGTGTTACACCGGCAGAGAAAATTTTGGAGCTGGGATAGTTACCCAGATCAATTCCAAGATATTGGTCTCCAAGGTTTACGTTAGACAATGCCGGATCTATACCACTATACTTCGTGAACGTAAAGAGATTTTGCGCCTGGATATAAACACGAGCTTTGCTTATGCTGAGCTTGCTGATTGAAGCGGCCGGAATTGCATAACCTAGCTGAAGAGTTTTTACTCTGAGATACGAACCATTTTCAATGTAATATGAACTCGCTACACCTGCCATTTGTGAGTTGTCTATGTTTAGCTGAGGAAGTGGTGCATTTGTACGTTCAGGTGTCCACGAATCGGTGAGCATTCGCTTGCTGAACATCGAACCCCATCTGCCTGTTTCGTAGAAGTAGCGCTGATAGTTGTAGATTTTATTTCCAATAGAAGCAAACAGGAACATCGTGAAGTCGAAGTTTTTATAGTTCAATCCAACATTCCATCCAAGTGTTAAATCAGGATGTGGATTACCAATAACTGTTCTGTCACTTGGATCAATCATTCCATTGCCACTACGATCCTGGAACTTCCAACCTCCAGCCCAGTTACCACCTATCTGTGTAGGTGAAGAAGCTGCTTCTTCATCACTTCTCATCACACCTAAATATTTATATCCATAGAAAGATGCCATGGAATAGCCCACTTTGTTTATAACAGACTGGTCATGTCCACCGGCCCCTGTTGAATAGAAAAAGTTCTGGTCAGGATTAACGAACAACACTTTATTTTTATAGTGTGTGGCATTCAGGGAAGTTGTGAAGGATAGATCTTTGGTGATTGTGCCACGATATTGAATTCCTAAATCAATACCTCTGTTGCGCATGTTGCCAACGTTGGTGTATGGCTGCTGTGCTGTGCCAGCAGTACCTGTTACGGTAAGTCTATACAATAAGTCATCAATCCTTCTTTCGTACATGTCTACCACAACACTTAACTTATCATCAAAGAGCGACATATCAATACCAATATTTTTGGTTGTTGTCGATTCCCATTTTGTATTTGGATTGCCGCGGTTTGTGAGATTATATCCGGTAACAACAGAAGTATTTGTACCATTGATATCATAGAATGATCCACCTGCGCTTCCGCCGAACCTGTCAAACGCATTGCCAGTATCAATGTCTTGATTACCTGTTACACCATAACCTGCACGCAGCTTAAGGTCGTTCACGAATTTAATGTTTTGCATGAAGGGCTCAGCAGAAATTCTCCATCCAACGCTGGCCGCTGGGAACGTTCCCCACCGTTGCGCTGTGCTGAATTTAGAAGAACCATCGCGCCTCATAGTGAAGGTGACTAAGTACTTATCGTTGAATGAGTAATCCAATTTTCCGAACATGGAAACAAGTGAGTTGGGTCCACCATAACTTCCTACGTTACGGGTAGCAGGATCAGCCAGACCTGTATTGAGATACCATCCATTGATGTTATCGCTTGTGTAGTTATTTAGTCCTCCATAGATTACTCTGTTCTGGCTTTTAATTGCTTCATAACCTCCCAGTGCAGTTACATGATGTTTGCCAAACGTGCGGTTAAATTCAAGTGTATTGCTCCACTGCCATGTGAATCCCTGGTTCCAGGTTTCAAAAAAGCTATTGCTTAGTGTTGGTTCTGAATCTTCAGGAGATGGATAATTAAATCCAGTGTAAATACCATTGTCGAAATTGATACCAAGGCTTGTGCGGGCTTTTAACGAGGGCAAAATTTGTAATTCACTGAACAGGTTTCCGAATGCTTTGTATCCCGTGTATTTGTTGTTTCTGTTACGGAACTGGCGTGCAACAGGATTAACACCATTGCTAAATGATTTTGCTCCGGCAAAATTTCCATCAATATCATAGATCGGTGAAATTGAATGCATTCGTAACACTGAGCTGATTGTATTTTTGCTATCTTGATTTTGACCGGACTGTGACACACGAGTTGTGCGCACAAGTGAAAGGTTTTCTCCGAATGTGAGTTTGCCAAGTTTGAACTGGCTGTTAGCACGGACAGTAAGACGATCAAATCCAGTATATATCATAGTACCATCTTGCTTGAGGTAACTCGTTCCAAAATTGAATTGACTATTTTCGGTTCCTCCAGAAACTGATAGATTGTGTTCTGTCATCAACGCAGGTTTAAAGAGTGCACCCCACCAATCAGTTCCCTTGGGATTACTTCCCATAATCAAGTGATCATAATAACTATAGTCGGATAACTTTGCCGGAACACCTCCCCATGTTGCTGGAGTGCCATCCGGTTTAAGAATGGAATTTCCGTCTGAACCAAGATTACCGATAGGGTATGTGAATTGTGGAAGAGTACCATTCAATTCATATTGGTAATAATAGTTATCAGCAGGAATGCCATTATAACCTTTTGAGTTCGCATAATACTGATGTTCAGCTTCTGCCATTTGCAATGGATCTCTGATGAGGAATTTGTTGTAACCACCTACAGGAGTCTGCACACCGGCATATCCGTTATACGAGATGCGTGTTCTTCCTTGCTTTCCCTTCTTGGTCGTGACAATGATTACACCATTCGATGCAGCAGATCCATAAATTGATGCAGCGGATGCATCCTTTAACACTTGTATACTTTCAATATCGTTTGGGTTCAACCAGTTATTGCCTTTGTCGAATGAACGTACGCCGTCAATAATCCACAACGGATCATTTCCTTGCGTGAATGAACCAAGACCACGTATTCTGATATTAACACCTTCTCCAGGTTCACCAGATGTCGAGACGGTAACACCCGAAGCTCTTCCCTCTAATTTCTGGCCAACGCTTACTGCTTGCACAGTCTGAAGCTCATCAACTTTCACAACAGAAACTGCTCCGGTAATATCTCTTTTTCGCTGAGGCGTGTATCCTGTTACAACAACTTCGCTAAGCGTTGCAAGATCGGGTTCTAATCCCACCTCTATACTTGTTTGTGAGCCTACAGCTACTTCAGATGATTTATAACCCACAAATGTGAAGACAAGAGTGGCGTTATCATCATGTACTTCAAGCATGAATTTTCCATCTGAGTCTGAAGCTGTACCTTGAGCCGTGCCTTTGATCAGCACGTTTACACCTGGCATACCGTTTCCGTTTTCGTCTTTGACGAGGCCGGTAACAATCCGTTTCTGTGCGAGCGCCACTGAAGTCATCATGAGCAGAAGCGCCGTTGACAGACCGACAAGCCTGTAGAGTTTTCGCATAGTAATAATTAGGTTTAGTTAAATGTTTGAATCTTCTGTGTTGATAGTCATTGGACATCTCTCCGACTTAAACACGGAAGTAAATTCTCCATTTATCAAGAAAAGCGGCTTTGCTTCCGTATCAACGTTTTTCGAAATCAGATCAAATCACGGAGCTGTTCATGAAATCAGCGAAAACGATTGCTGAAATTGACTTTTAGAAACCTGAATATTCCAGATTTTATTTTTGATACATCTTTAAAATCGTATCAACATTGAAGTTTTGATTCATTTAGACAATGCTGGAAAACAAAGGGCGGATATTTTAAACGGTGGAACCATTAAACCTTTACCATGCAAGGACTGCAAATATTAATTAGATCTTCTAAGAAATCGTTTTGTCGATCCCACAAAGTAGGTTCAAGGTCTTTTTAACCCGGCTTTTATCAACATCTTTTTCTTTTCAGGTGGCAGACCATTAAAGTTCTTTCGCTGATTGTAAAGCCAATTGTACAAAGATGTCTGAAATAGTATAGGTTTATTCTTCTTCTTTGATTCTATGAACTCGTTTAGTCTGCCGAACCACCGTTTTTCTATTAACTCATTCGCCCACGAAAAACCTATTTTATTTAATTTATCTTTCTTCTCTTTCGATATTTTTTTGACACGTTGTGCATTCACCCAACCAGCCAGCGTTTTGTTCTTAGCATATTTTTGTGGCACGTCACAGTTTCCATATTTCTTTTTATAAGCTACAAGTTCCTTGTACCTCTCCTCCCATAGTTCATCATGGTAATGACTACCCCATGTGAAGCCGATAGCGTTAAGCTTTTCCTTTTTAAAAAGTGACAATTTATCCTTGCTATGGATCTGACGCTTGACCCAATTATTTAATTCAGGATCCTCCTTAAGTTTAATGTGATATGTTGATTCATATCTGGCCTTTAATGCCTTGAATTTTTTAAACATGATTTCCCATTCGGCTGTGCGTTGTTTTTCAAACTCACCTGCCCAGGCAAAACCAATGGCGTTTAATTTCTCCTCTCGTTCGGGGTTTAGAACACCATCTTCTTTGAATTTCTTTTGCGTTACTATCCATTCAAAAAGCTGAGGATTTGATCTTGGAACGCTTAAATGACCATGCTCTTTTTTAAAAGCTTTAAGTTCATCATAGCGCGATTTCCATATTTCATTGAATAGTTCTTGCGGCCACTTGACACCTAAGCGTTGTAACTTCTCGCGCTTGTCTTTATCTATTTTTTGTCTGTCTCTTTTATTGCGTTGAAGCCAGACCGAAAGTTTGAAGTTGTCACTTCGTTTAACCCGGCAATGACCGTGCTTGGCTTTAAAGGCTTTCAGCTTTTCATACATTTCGTTCCAGCGATCTTCATAGATATCTCGTTTCTCCCAATCAAAATCAATCGCTTTTAATTTTTTCTTTCGATAGGAAGATAATTTGTCTCCTTGCGTGATTTGTGTTACCATCCACAACCCGAGTTGATAGTGTTCTTTTTTAATTTTAAACCTATCGATATGACCATGACTCTTTTTGTATCGAACTAATTCATTGTATCTATTCTCCCAGGCTTCTTCTCGCATTCGTTCTATATCTTCTTTCCACAGAAAACCGAGGTCATTAAGTTTGTTCGTTCTCTGGTCAGATAATTTTCCGACAGTCTGGCTTCGTCTTTGTTTTGAAACCCAATCGCCTAGCTCTTTATTCTCTTTAAAATACTGGGGCACTTTAACGTGTCCGTATTTCTTTTTGAATGCAGCAAGTTCCTGGTATTTGCTTTGCCATTTAATATCCTTATCTGTTAAGATTGTCCACTCAAAATTAAGTGAATCTAATTTTTTGATTTGCTCTTTCGTCAGGTATGATTTGGATCTTCTTTGATTGACTGTCCAATCAAAAAGCGTTTCATATTCTCGTTGGAGAGGTGGCACATAAGAATCACCATGCTTTTTGTAGAATATTTTCAATTTTGAAAACATACTATCCCAACTGGATTCGATCTTGAAATCGAATCCGATTTTAGTAAGCTGCTTTTGTAATTCCATTGGTAGTTTGTTAGGGTATCTTCGGATGTTCTCTACCCATTTTGAAAATTTAGTGTCCTCTTTCCAGTTAAAAGGAACATCATAATTTCCATGCTTTTTACGGTAAGCTTTTAACTTGCTTATTTTCTCTTTCCAAATCTCTTTTTCTTCAGCAATGATCATTACACCTAATATGTTTGAGGCCAGACTCTATTCATTAAGATTAAATCAATCCATTACTCAAACATGCATTTTAGAAATGCATGGAGAATGGGTTTTAAATTTTGAACGAAGATATGAAAGTATCTAGTTCGCGAAATACTAGTTTTTATAAAACCGGAAAAATAGGCAAACTATTATAGCGAGATTTCTAAGCCAACTATCCGTACCCCTTCCTCGCATCTGGAAAAAATAAATAACGAGACTATGAACAGAAAGTAGCTGGACAAAAAATCTATAGTGTTATAAATGCAATAAGATCGATTGTAAAAGTGGTAATGAAAGCACAAAGCACTTATCACAGGCGGTTTTCAGGAGTGGCTCTTTATGAAACTAAAAGATCATATAGTATCGGCGTTAAGAGATAAGCTAATGAAACCTATGACGAGATCATTGGGCAAAGTGGAGTAAATTTCAAAGACCAAGTTAATCGAGATAAGAACAAACCCAATCAAGACCCTATTGCAAGATTGACGGAAGTCTCTAAAAGATTTCAGACAAACAGAATCAGGAGATATCAACTTAGATGGAAAGGTGGGGAAATCCAAAAAATTATTTACAGAACTTCTTTATTGATCAAACCAGGAAGTCAATCCAATTTTTCTTCTAACTATTTCTTTTCACAAGAATCCGGACAAAATAAAAAGCGGACAGAAAAAGAAAAATTTTCTCTTCTGTCCGCTTTGGTAGTCCGTACGGGAATCGAACCCGTGTTACCAGAATGAAAATCTGGTGTCCTAACCCCTAGACGAACGGACCGTCTTTGTAAAAAGGTGTGCAAAGATAGATGTACATCATGGAAATGCAAACTTGGCCGCGAAAATTTTTTATTAATCGTTCACTTTTTTCATTGGTTTTAGTGATCACGTCTTTTATTTTTGACCTCGCGAAATTTAAACCAATTAGAAAATGACAAAAGTAGGTATCAACGGATTCGGTCGTATTGGCCGTCTGGCGTTTAGGGCTGCCATCAATCGCAAGGATATTGAGATTGTAGGTATTAATGACATTGTAGATCCAGAGTACATGGCCTACATGTTAAAGTATGACTCAACACATGGCATTTTTGATGGAACTGTCGAAGCTAAAGATGGAAACCTTATCGTTAACGGAAAAAAAATCCGCGTAACAGCCGAGAAAGATCCCGCTAACTTAAAGTGGTCTGATGTAGGTGCTGAAATTGTAATTGAATCAACTGGTCTCTTCTTAACTATCCCTGACGCTCAGAAGCATATTTCTGCGGGTGCTAAAAAGGTAGTTATGTCTGCACCAGCTAAAGACGATACACCAACATTCGTAATGGGTGTTAACCATAAGAAACTAACTGCCCAGCACACTATCGTATCAAATGCTTCTTGTACAACAAATTGCCTTGCTCCTATTGCAAAGGTATTGAATGACAAGTTCGGTATTGTTGAAGGTTTGATGAGCACAGTTCACGCTGTAACAGCAACACAAAAAACTGTTGATAGCCCGTCTGCAAAAGACTGGAGAGGTGGTCGTGGTGCATACCAGAACATTATTCCTTCTTCAACCGGTGCAGCTAAAGCAGTTGCTTTGGTTATTCCTGAATTGAAAGGCAAATTAACAGGTATGTCATTCCGCGTGCCCGTAGCTGACGTTTCTGTAGTAGATCTTACCGTGCGTTTAGACAAACCTGCAACGTATGAGCAAGTAAAAGCTGCCATGAAAGAAGCTTCTGAAGGCGAACTTAAAGGCATCTTAGGATATACTGAGGACGACGTTGTATCACAAGATTTCCTTGGCGATGCACGTACATCTATTTTCGATGCTAAAGCTGGTATTGCTCTAAACGACAAGTTCGTTAAAGTAGTATCGTGGTACGATAACGAGTGGGGATATTCAAACAAATTGATCGACCTCGTTCAGGAACTTGCCAAGATCTAAGGAAATTCTATCGGTATAAAAAAAGGTGTCATAAACGACACCTTTTTTTATTTAGTAACGAGTTCTGGAAAAGACCCGGAGCTAAAATTTGATCTTTAATAAAATGATTCAAAACCTTCCATCTTAATACTATTTTTGCGACCTTAAACAAAGTTATTGGGTTTAGGCCCTTCAGATAAACAACACCATGACAACCGAACAACTCATTTCTGTTAAAAGAAGCTATTTCAATATATTAGCCTTGTTTTTAAACCAGGGTAAAATAGAGAGCCGCTATATCCTCTGCCTTTTGAAGTGGGGATTCCAACTTGGCTTTACCAGCGAAGATCTGAAGCACACAACGTTGGACGTTAACAATTTGAAATTTGCTGAGCCCGGTGATAAAATTGCTAAACTTGAATCCATCTACCATTTAGTATACATGATCTACCTTGATGAAGTAGTGGAAGACGTTGAGCTCGAAGTCGCTACAGCGTATGCAGATAAACTAGGTTTTAAGTCAGGTACAGTAAGCGAGCTCTTTAAATCTATTGCTACAGAGGCTTACGATCAAACCAGACCTCGTAACGTACATCAGGAAGTTATGGACTTCCTGAAAATCCATGAGGCCTAGTCCCTCATAAATTTCATAGTTTGATAATCTGGTATTGAAGCAAAGACAATAGAGTCTTTGTTAGTTTTACGCTTATGTTTTGGAGCGTAGACACTATTGGTAAACGTCTTTTTTTATCGTTCAGCATACTGGCGATAAATGTAATTATCATCTCTTCGCTTTCGTATCATTTCATTATCCGTAACAAAGAGCTCTATCAGGTTTCAAAACAAATCGATGGTCAGCGTATCCAGATAGCGAGGCTTCTCAGATTAGATCTGGATTTTCTGAGGTTCGAAACTATCAATCAACATTTTTACGAAACTCAGGAAAGTAAACTGCTACAAAAACGCGATAGTCTTTATTCATTAATTGTAAGCGACACTAAAAATTTACACCAGAGATCAGAACTCGCCTCTCTCGACATTCAGGATTCATTCGATGAAATTGATTCCATATTAAAAGAATACAATTCCACCTTCAAAAAGATAAAAGAAAAAATCCTTCTCCGTGGATTTAAAGATTTTGGTAAAGAGGGTATCATGCGAAAATACGCTCATGAACTCGAAAGCCATTCTGACAAAATAAGCCTGGTAAACATTCTGACTTTACGAAGACATGAGAAAGATTATTTTCTTCGCAGAGAACTCCAATACAAAGATAAACTCAACAATGCCGCCTCTATACTTGCTAATGAACTAAACACCAAGGGCAAAAATGATTTTCTGATTTTCTTACTGACATCCTATAAAACATCTTTCAACGAGTTGGCTTCTATGGATGAAGACATAGGACTCACTCCAACGCAAGGATTATTGGGCAAGCTGAACAAACTTAGTAACACGTTATCCGATCGGCTGGTGAAGCTAGGCAGTCTTTCAGATCAGCAAGCTGATACTATCATTAGTCAAAGTCGTATTACTTACATTATTATAGGCATCAGCGCTATTATCATTTCATTCTTATTAACCTACATCACAGCCTTGCGATTAACCAGACCAATCAAAAAACTCTCGAATAGTATTGGAAAGTTCATTGTAACCCAGGGCCTGCACGATGAAGATTTAGTAGACACTGAAATGACTAACGAGATTACTAATCTCTCATCTTCTTTCATAAAGATGACACGAAAACTTAGAGCCCAGTTTCATGAAATTGAAAAAAAATCGCAGTTGCTGGAGAAACGAAATAAAGAACTTCAAAAACTGAATAACGAACTGGATCGATTCATTTACAGTGCAGCCCATGATTTGAAATCGCCGTTAGCTTCTTTGGAAGGATTGATCTATCTCGTTAAAAAAGAAATAAACCAACCTGTACATAGCCACTACTTCGACAAGATGAGTTCAAGCATTGAAAAGATGCAAGGTTTTATACGAGATATAACTGATTATGCCAAAAACAAACGGCAGCAAATTAAAACTGAAAGCATCTATTTATATGAAATGATAGACTCTATATTCGACAGTCTTCAATTCATACCAAATGCAGACATTATTGAGAAAGTAATACATGTAGAGCGGGGTGATTTTTATACGGATAGAACCAGGCTTGAAATCATCTTGAAGAACCTATTATCAAATGCCATTCGCTATTCCGATACAAGCCATCCCAAATCATTTGTTCATGTCTCCGTGCGAGTATTTCCTGAAAAGACAATTATACGCATCGAAGACAACGGTATTGGAATTGAAGAGCATCACCTGTCTTTTATTTTCGACATGTTTTATCGTGCTACCGATCAGGCAAAAGGCTCAGGCATAGGACTCTTCCTCGTAAGAGAGTCTGTAAAAATGCTTCGGGGCACTATTACTGTAAATTCGGAGTTTGGAAAGGGAACCACTTTTATTCTAAATTTACCTAACCTCAAACAGCGTAATGTCGATCATTTACCTGAATCTGAGCCAATCAATTTACTCAGCGCGGTATCATGAAGCTTTTAGTACTAACTGCTTTCTTTGCAGTACCTGGATTATCAAGCATTGCCCAGGATACGTTGGCCATTAACAAATTCATAAACGCCTGGCATCTTGCGGCCAGCCATGCCGATGCCCGGATATTTTTTGATAGCATGGACAAAGACGCCGTTTACATTGGCACAGATAAAACCGAGCGATGGACAAAGACAGAATTTGAAAGCTTTGCTATGCCCTACTTTAAAAAGGGAAAGGCCTGGGATTTCAAGCCATACAATAGAGACTTGCATGTAACAAATGATGGTAATTTTGCATGGTTTTCAGAACTTCTGAATACCTGGATGGGAGTTTGCCGCGGCTCAGGAATCTTGAAAAAAACCAATCAAGGTTGGAGAATACAACAATATCATCTCTCTGTTACGGTTCCAAATGAAATAATCAAGGATTTTATAGACTTGGTAAACGGAGCTGAAAAGAAAAAGGAAGTTACCAAGTAGTCTTTCACAACCTGCTTCAGTAAAGACTTACTCTTGTAAAAGTTATGTAGGATTGCAACTCATTTAGGTGAGGATAAGACAAATATTATTACCAAATTTGGTTAGTAAATTTTTGCCTGAATCCTATACTGTTATGAGCAACCTCGACTTACGAGAAATCTCAAATAGAAGAATAACGTCCAGAATCAAGCAAGTATTGGTTCTTGTGCTGACCATCCTGATTGGGGCGGCAGTATCTCTTTCATGCAGTGCTCAACAATTTAAAAGAGAAAACGCCAGGCACTTTAAAGCACGTTACAAAAATCAGATCAGTACGTATGCTAATGCATGCAGCATTCTGGATAAAAAAAGAACACAAAAACCACGCTCTCCATTATTTTTCAGTAACCGAAAATCAACTCATAAATCACAGGCAGAATCTCCGGTTTCATCGTCTGCAGTAGCAACTAAAGTAATGCCCAAGCCTAAGCCTGTTGTGGCAGAAAAAAAACAACCATCACCCGAAGAGATAAAAGAAGAAAAGCTTGAAGACAAGGTTTTGAAAGAAAATCATTTACCCACTCCTACCTCCGCAAAGCACGAGCAAATCCGTAAAAAAGTAAGCGAACATTTAAAGAACAAAAAAGATAATGAGCCTATAGAGCTGGCCCCACTCTATTTCACTTTTGCTCAAGATGAGTTTTCTGTTGTAGACATGGAACCATTTCTTGTAGCAGTTGAATATGCTCTTCAAGGCAAAATCATTTTAATTGAAGGTCATACAGATAACATGGGAAAGGATGACTACAATGTTCAACTGTCCATCAAGCGAGTTCAAAAAATCCGAGAGCTCATGCAATCCATGGGTGTGCCTGATGACCATATCTCTGTCGTCGGATATGGCGAAGAAGTTTCTAAACACGATAATAAAACTGCACAAGGCAGGCAGCTTAACAGACGCGTTGATTTTAAAGCATTCTAAGAAATTTATCTTGTTCGCTTCTACAGGAATTAGATCTTTATAATTTTACTGCTGGATATCTCTTTCTAGCTTTGCTCCATGAATTTCAATCAAGATATTTTTCTAAATAACATTGCCCAGACCACGCCTTTCCCATACTCAATTTCAATTGAACGAGCTGACGGAATATATCTGTATGCTCCAGATGGTAAGCGTTATACGGATCTTATATCTGGAATTGGTGTAAGCAATATTGGCCACAGGCATCCTGCTGTTGTTAAAGCAATAAAAGATCAGCTTGATAAGCATTTGCATGTTATGGTGTATGGTGAATTTATTCAATCATCACCCAACATGCTGGCGCAAAAACTTAATGAGATTCTGCCTCCTAGTTTAAACTGTAGTTACTTCGTAAACTCAGGAACAGAAGCCAATGAAGGTGCTTTAAAGTTAGCGAAGCGTTATACCGGGCGAACTGAAATTATTTCATTTAGAAAATCTTATCACGGAAGCACGCACGGCTCTATGAGTGTTTCGGGTAATGAAATAAAGAAGGCTGCCTTCAGGCCACTGCTACCAGATGTTAAGTTCATTAACTTTAATGTAATACCTGATCTTCAGCATATCACAACCCATACGGCTTGTGTCATCATGGAAACTATCCAGGGAGATGCTGGTGTACGCGTGCCCTCGAAAGAATTTATGCTTGCACTTCGAAAGCGATGTGATGAAACCGGCGCCTTGTTAATCCTCGATGAAATTCAATGTGGCATGGGGCGCACGGGAACATTCTTTGCATTTGAACAATTCAATATCGTACCCGATATTTTAACGATAGCAAAAGCTTTTGGCGGGGGCCTACCCATAGGAGCTTTTATATCCGACAAAAAAATTATGGATTGTTTGACGCATAACCCCATGCTTGGACACATCACCACCTTTGGTGGCAACCCGGTTTGCTGCGCCTCAGCATTAGCAACACTACATGTTATTCAGGATGAAAAACTTCTTGATACTGTGGAAGAGAAAGGTAAGTTATTTGAAAAACTTCTTGTTCATCCAAAAATAAAAGAGATAAGAAGAATAGGGTTATTATTCGCTATTGACTTCGACTCGGAAGAGCGTGTAAACCGGATTGTTGAGAAGGGAAAAGAATTAGGCATTATCTGCTATTGGTTTCTGTCACATCCTTACAGTTTCAGAATAGCTCCTCCCCTGACTATAACGCATGAACAGATAGAGGAATCGTGTGCTTTGATTTTGAAAGCAATTGATAATTCCTGAAATTTAAAATCTATGTCAGAATCTTCTCAGCCTTTCGATCGACTTGATTACACGTATAAATTATTTGTTGTTATTGGCTTATCTATAGCGGCGGTTGTTCTTGCCGAGGAAATTTTTATTCCTATGGCCTTTGCTGCATTACTCTCTATTGTAATGCTGCCGCTCGTAAAAAAAATGGAGCAGCGAAAAATCCCTACATCCCTCGCCATTGCAATCGTTCTGCTTCTAACCATTATTACATTAGTAGCCATCATCTGGATTGTTGTCAATCAAGTAATGAATTTATTGTCTGACTTACCTGATCTTCAAATACGATTTGAAAACTATCTTGACCAGATAAGCAAGATAGCACGTCGTGATTTTAACATAACTAAAACAGAGCAAGGCAAAATAGTTACTGACGTTATGAAAAGTATCAGCGCCTATCTTGGCGATGTTCTCATTACAACATCAAGCACACTATCTACTTTAATTCAGATTCCTATATATATTTTCTTATTCCTGATTTATCGCGACAAATTCAAAAACTTTTTCATCAGGCTGATGCCCGGTAAAACTGAATTTGTATGGAAGAAAGATATTGAACGAGTTGTACAAGGATACATCTCAGGACTTATGCTTGTAACATTAATCATTGCTACACTGAACAGTATTGGATTACTGGTGCTGGGTATAGACCATGCTATCTTCTTTGGCATACTCTCTGGTTTGTTAACGATTATACCTTACGTTGGCATTACCATTGGGGCAGCGTTTCCTGTTATCATGGCACTCATTACGAAGGACAGCATCTGGTCAGCTGCTGGTGTAGTCGCTGTGTTTGCAACCGTCCAATTTTTTGAAGGTAATTTTATAAGCCCACGCATTACAGGGTCCAAGGTTAGTATTAATGCACTGGCTGCTATTATAGCGTTGGTGATTGGCGGCAAACTGTTAGGCATTGCGGGTATGATTCTGGCTGTACCGGGAATTGGAGTACTTAAAGTGTTATTATCACATTCACCACACCTGAGTCCATTTGTTGTCTTACTTGAAGATAAGAATGACTACGAGCCTGTAGCCGTGAACGAAACAGTAAAAGCGTTAACAACGATAGACGAAGTAAATGAGGAGTCCAAACCGGATAATGATCGTTTATCTGAAGAGTAGGATTTACATCGATTTCTTTTGATACCATGCAGCTATACTATCCAAAAAAATCATATTTTAGAGACGATAAATCTTATAAATCATTTATGAAAAAACTACTAATCCTTGCCATGTTGAGCATCTCGCTAGGCGTTTCTGCTCAAAAGATTAAACTTATTGAAGGCGACCTGAGCCCCCTTAAAGGTCAAAAGTCTGTAAACACTGAATTTGTTTATGACGGAATGACCGTTACTACAAAGAACAGACCTGAAGATGAATACATTGCAGAAAAAACTGCAGAGTACAATAAGAAAGAAGCTGGTAAGGGTGACAAATGGGCGGCAGCCTGGAAAGAAGATCGCAAAGCTCGTTTCGAACCTCAGTTCCGTGAGCTTTTCACCAAGCACTCTGAAATGACTAGTTCAGTTGATGAAAAAGCTACTTATACTCTGATCTTCAAAACTACAAGCACTGAAACTGGTTACAACATTGGTATCAGCAAAAGACCAGCTTACATCGATGGTGAGCTTTCAGTAGTAGAAACTGCTAACAAAAGCAAAGTAATCGCTAAAATTTCTATCCTGAATGTGGTAGGTTCTCAATTTGGTGGTTTCGATTTTGAAACTGGTGCCAGATTACAAGAATGCTATGCAAAAGCTGGTAAAGAGCTTGGTGCTTTTATCAGAAAGAAAACAGAGAAATAATATTTTACTTCTCTCACTATAACAAGAAAGGCTGTCTTAATCAAAGATAGCCTTTCTTGTTATATACTGATGTCTCCTTAACTTCTATTTCACAGCATGTATTTTGCCATTTAATACTATATCCAACGGACTACCTGATTCAAGAATTGTTTCGGTCTTCTCCTTAGAAACTTTGATCTTTAATACTCTGCCTCTGAATTCTAATCTGAAAGAATATGATTTCCATTGGTCAGGCGTGTACGGATTTAAGCTAAGCTTGCCATCTTTAATAGTCATACCACCAAAACCTTTTACAACGCTCATCCATGTTCCGGCCATGCTGGTAATGTGACACCCCTCTTCTGTGTCATTGTTGTAATCATCAAGATCCAACCGCGCCGTGCGAAGATAAAATTCATAAGCTCTCTCTTTGTAACCAAGACGTGAAGCCAGTATGACGTGAACACAAGGTGACAATGATGATTCATGCACCGTCATGGGCTCATAGAAATCAAAATTCTTTTTGATAGTATCCAGGTCAAAATCATCTTCAAACAAATAGATACCTTGTAAAACATCGGCCTGTTTAATAAAACATGAACGAAGAATTCTATCCCACGACCACTTCTGATTAATCGGGCGATCTTCTGGTCTAAGCTTGCTTACAGGCATCAACTCTTTATCAAGGAAACCATCTTGCTGAAGAATCACGCCACGCTTATCATCTTTTGGATAATACATTTTCTCGACGATGTCCTTCCACTTTGAAGTCTCTTCTTTTTCGTTGAAGTTTGTCTTTGCTGAAATTTCAGCGTAGCGTTTTGCATCTGCTTTCTTTACATAATCAATGGCATGTTGTGTAAAGCGCAACGTCCATGCACCGAGATAATTGGTATACCAGTTATTGTTAACATTGTTTTCATATTCATTGGGCCCGGTTACACCAAGTATTACGTACTTGTTTTTCTCAGCCGACCAGTTTACGCGTTGTGCCCAGAAGCGTGCTATACCAATAAGAACTTCAAGTCCATACTCAGTGAAGTATCCTTCATCGCCCGTGTAATTAATGTAGTCGCGAATAGCATACGCCATAGCGCTGGTGCGATGGATTTCTTCAAAGGTAATCTCCCATTCGTTATGACATTCTTCTCCATTCATTGTAACAAACGGATAGAATGCAGCGCCATCAGTAAAGCCTAACTTCTTTGCATTTTCAATAGCGCGAGGCAAGTGTTTGTAACGATACACTAACAGGTTACGTGCAACTTTCTGATTGGCTGTGCCCAGGTAGAATGGTAAGCAGTATGCTTCTGTATCCCAATACGTGCTTCCTCCATATTTCTCTCCGGTAAAACCTTTCGGGCCAATGTTGAGTCGCTCATCTTCGCCGGTGTAGGTTTGTGTCAATTGAAATATATTAAACCGTATACCTTGCTGTGCAGCAACATCGCCATCAATAGTAATATCACATTCCGTCCATTTATGTGCCCATACTGCGGCGTGCTCTGCAAACAATTTTTCAAATCCTTTTGCCGAAGCTTCATCTAAAACCTTAACGCAGGCATCAACTAATTTTTCCTTCGGATGATTTTCTGATGATAGGACAGCACCGAATTTATAAATGACAACTTCTTTTCCCTGGCTTAAATCAACCTGGATAACATTGCCGACATATTTTTCGCGTTGCTCAAGATTGATTCTTGAAAGATCTACTTTCTTTCCTTCAGACTCAACACTATATTTCATGCCTGTTGTAACATGAAAGAGTGTCTTCTTGGTTTGCGCTGTTACAATGCCTCTGCCTTCTGTTGATTCT
>DATCRE010000085.1:0-5123 GCA_036569145.1 Cyclobacteriaceae bacterium | reverse complement strand
AAAACGATAAAGCCATATCAACACATAGCATCGACAGCTCCTCAAATTGTCATAGATTTCTTTTGAGAGGGTTAAGCAAGTTGCTAAGTTTGTTATGGCTTTAACAACCCTACCCATGAAACTTCTTTTTAAACAATCACTCACCACGGTAGTGATTTTTATTCTTGCTACCGGAATTACCCTGGCGCAAAAGGAAGATTACAAAATTTACGACGAAGGTGTAATTAAGTTCAAAGACAAGAATTACGACGGTGTCATTTCTGATTTCACCGGTATCCTGGACAATGTTGCCCACATCAAAAAGCTTGACGAAGATTTATATTTCTATCGCGGGCAGTCGTATTACTTCAAGGGTGAGTATGATAAAAGCCTAAGCGACTTAAAGCAAAGCCTCACACTTAATCACTATAATAAAGGTGTCATTCACTGGTACATGGCCAGGTGCTATGATAAGCAGAATAAAATATCAGAAGCAAAAAGCGATTATAAAGAGGCCGGTGAATTTCTTCAAAAGAATAAAAAAGCCTACCCTGAATTTCTTGCTGACAGAGCACAGTTCATGTCGCGCCAGGGAGACCAGAGTGCAGCGCAGCAGGATTTAGCGTTAGCATCTTCTATGGATCCGCAATACAGCAGCACAAAGCTCAACGGAGCATCCGAAAAATCAAGAGGGGCCAATGACAACGGATCAAACACAAAGGTGATTGTAACCAACAAACCGAAGAAGGAAGAGCCTAAGAAAACTACGGTTGCACAAAATCAAAAAACAGTTCAACAGGCACCGCCACAACAAGAGCAACAGGAAGTTGCCGAGCCCGTAAAAACTTTACCCGTGTCGCTTGGTGAGATGTATAAAGATGAGAAACGTTATGCTTTGGTTATAGGCAACAGCACATACTCACAGGAAATTGGTGTTCTTAAAAATCCGGCAAATGATGCTACCGATATAGCTCAGGAGTTGAGGACTTCAAACTTTGAAGTGCAGTTGTTAATCAACGCTACGTATGTTCAGCTCAGAGAGGCGGTTCGTAAATTTCATGAAAAGCTAACCAACGGTCCTCGTGACCAAACCGTTGGTTTATTTTATTATGCAGGTCATGGCATTCAGTTTCAGGATGAAAACTACCTCGTGCCTGTTGATGCAAAAGTTCAATATGAGGATGACATTGTAAGAATGTGTTTCCCTGTACAGCGCATGGTGCTGGCCAACATGGAACGATCAAATTCAAGAATGAATATTGTGATTCTTGATGCGTGTAGAAATAATCCTTTTCCTGCAGCAACACGCTCAGCTGGTTCTGGCGGATTGACTGAAATGAAGCGAGCCCGTGGCTCTTTTATTGCCTATGCAACTGCGCCGGGTTCTGTGGCTGCTGATGGTTCCGGACGAAACGGCCTATATACCCAGGAGTTGCTGAAGGCCATGCGCAAGCCAGGTCGCTCTATTGAACAGGTATTTAAGGATGTACGGATGAGTGTACTACGACTTTCTGGTGAAAGCCAGAATACCTGGGATAGCTCAAATATAGTAGGGGAGTTCTATTTTAAATTCTAGGAGCGGGCAATCTGCAAACTATTTCATCTTAACGGCTTTCACTCTGCTGGTGTGCTTATCCTTTTTGCGGTCGTACCACCGGTGATGGTATTTAGGTTTAACCACTTTTGAACTAGAGTTATTGGCGTTTTTGCTACATGAGAGCAGTAGAAGACAGATTAGCGCTGGTATCAGTAGTATTCTCATGTAAATCAATCCCCAAAAATAGGGATTTACTTCTTATTATCATTCGCTAACTTCGCAACACGTTAAAAAATTGACTCTATGAAAATGAAATTTTACTTTTTGTTAATACTGCTTTCCATATCCCTCACCTCTGTAGCGCAAGATGAGGGCGTAATTGCAAAGAAGGCGAGAATAGGAAATGATAAGAGTTTGTTTGTTGATTTAGGTCCGTCCTTCACATTAGGCAAAAATATTGGTGACTATAAGACAGGATTTAACATTGAAATAGGATTTACGAAGCGGTTGAACAGATTGCTTTCGATAGGCCCTTCCATCTCTTATGTTAGTTTTAATTATGATTCCAAGGTCACTAGTGTTCAAGGTGGAAATGCATATTTAGGCTACGGTGATCCCAACCATTGGAATACTAAGTATAATGTGCCTCCTAACTTTAATTATTATTATGGTTATATCATTGAACTATCAGGAGGCGACTTGTCTATTACCTCGCTGGCAGCAACGATTAAATTGAATTTGGTTCCAGTAAAAGACAAGTCAATTATCTCTGCTTACTTATTTGCCAAGCCATTTGTTTCTATTGCTTCAAGATCTGAAGTTAAGGGCGATGAAACTCAATACACATATGAAACCAGGGAATATGGTGGCTATTTATATTATAATTTAGGTGATCAAACATTTTATGATAATGATTTTAAATATACAAGTAAAAGAAGCGGTGATACTAACGATGCCTTAAAAGCAGAAAATAAAATAACGGGAGGTATATTCATTGGCCCCGGTATTGAATTATTTCCGGCCAAAAGATTTTCAGGTTTTCTACAGGCATCATTTGGTTATACTCTTCCAGTCTCTTTTGTAAGCACAAAGTCATACCAGTCAACGGTCGAAGATTTTAATAAAGATGAATTTCCATTAGTAAAAAAAGGGTTTCCTTCTGTGAATATTCAAATTGGAGGCTCATATAACTTCTAGAAATTTCCTTATGAGCTTTAGGTTATCATTTTTATTTGTGATGTTTTTGGCATCTGTTATGCCATCACAAGCTCAGTTTCGTCTATATGAAAAAGGCCACGACAGTTATACAGCAGGCAAATATCCTGAAGCGATTAATTTGTTTAATGAATACCTCACCAAAAGAACGCGCGATAAATCCATAGACGGTGACGTATTCTATCTGCGTGCATTGTCCTATTATAAAACAAACAATTATCAGAAAGCCATTGATGATTTCGAAGAAGCCATTTTGGTAGACCATCCTAACAGTGGTAACATCTATTGGTTTAAAGCTAAATGCAATATCAATATAGGTAATACAGAAGCTGCTCTAAGTGATTATAATAAAGCCTTGTCCTTACTTACAGCTGACAAACAGGCAAAAGCTAAACTTCTGTATGAACGCAGCCAGATCTATATCAAGAATGGTGATCTTTCAGCCGCGTATACTGATTTACAAAATGCCAAAGCAGCAAACCCTTCCAATGCCGATGTTTCAAAAGAACTTGAAAAACTTGAAAAACAGAATGTAGCATCGAGAGGCACGTTAAAAGAAACGCCACAAACTAATGCGTCTGTTAAAAACGACGATAAAAAGGATAAACCCGTCAACGATAATGCTACAGTAGCAAAAACAGAAACTGAAAATAAAACTGTAACAGAGCCTATAAATGTACCATCTCAGCAAAGTGTAACAACTGCTGCTAATCCATCCCTGGCAGACTTGTACAAAGATGAAAGACGTTTTGCGTTGGTTATCGGCAATTCAAACTATCCTAAAAATATTGGCGTATTAAAGAATCCGGTTAACGATGCAACGGATATGGCGAGAGAGCTTGAACGATCAAACTTTAAAGTTCAACTCCTAACGGATGCTACTTATGGACAAATGCGGGCCGCACTTCTTAAATTTAAAGAACAGGTTGATGCCGGTGATCGTGATAAAACTGTTTCATTATTTTACTACGCTGGCCATGGTTTGCAACAAGACCAGGAGAATTTTCTTGTGCCCATTGATGCCGCCATTGAATATGAAGATGACATTGCCCGATATTGTTTCCCTGTACAGCGTATGGTATTGGCTAACATGGAACGTTCTAACTCACGCATCAACATTGTTATTCTTGACGCTTGCCGAAACAATCCGTTTCCATCCTTAAACAGATCGTTAGGCGATCAGGGACTCGGTGAAATGAGAAGAGCACGAGGTTCTTTCATTGCGTATGCCACAGCGCCTGGCTCCGTTGCATCAGACGGTTCAGGTAAGAATGGTCTTTACACACAAGAGCTTATCAAAGCCATGCAAAAACCAGGATTAACCATCGAGCAGGTTTTCAAGGAAGTAAGGCAAAATGTACTTCGCTTTTCAGGCGACAAACAAAATACCTGGGACAGTTCTAATATTGTCGGTGATTTCTACTTCAAGTTCTGAATCAGCCACAGACCACAGTCGACAGTCCACGGTCTATTGTTAATTAGTTAATTGCTGTGGACTGTTGTCCGTCGACTGTGGACTTTTTTGTTAATTTTAGAACAAAAATAGAGGGATTGAAAAAGTTATTTTTGCTGCTTACCATTCTAACCGTTGTAACGTCGTGCAGGCATGATAATGATTCATCTCAAAATAAGCAGTTCACCCTGTTACCCGGCACAGAAACTGGTATTGACTTCGTTAACAAGCTGGAGGAGTCAGAAAATTTTGATGTGTTCCGGTATCGTAATTATTATAATGGCGCTGGTGTTTCCATTGGCGATATAAACAATGATGGTCTTTCAGATATTTATTTAACGTCCAATCTTGATAAGAACAAACTCTATCTCAATCAGGGCAATTTTCATTTCAAAGATATAACAGCATCAGCAGGTGTTGGCGGTACTCGGGCATGGTCTACCGGTGTTAGCATGGTTGATATTAACGCTGATGGATTGCTTGATATTTATGTCTGCAATTCAGGTGATATAGAAGGCGATGACAAAGAGAATGAGTTATTTGTCAACAATGGAGATTTAACTTTTACAGAGCGTGCAAAAGAGTATGGCCTTGCCGATGAAGGTTTCTCAACGCATGCCGTGTTCTTTGATTATGATAAAGATGGCGATCTTGACTGTTACCTATTAAACAATTCATTCCGCTCAGCATCAAAGCTTGGCTATCGAAATATCCGTAATGAACGTGACAAACTTGGTGGTCATAAATTACTTCGAAACGATAATGGATATTATAACGATGTTAGTGATCACGCCGGAATCTATGGAAGTCTCATCGGCTTTGGATTAGGTGTTACCGTTGGTGATGTTAACAATGATAACTGGCCAGACATCTATGTGTCGAATGATTTTTTTGAAAGAGACTATTTGTACATCAATAATCGTAACGGTACTTTTTCAG